>CAZYVW010000010.1:0-18755 GCA_964651645.1 uncultured Candidatus Saccharibacteria bacterium | reverse complement strand
TGTTACTCTTTACGGGTTGCTCTAAAAGATTTTGGACTTGGTGAGTAGAAAGGCCCGCTCCATAACGGGGGTAGGAACCATCTAACACCAAGCATTTTAAATTCTTTCCTAAAATTTTTTAGGTAGCGGAAGGTATAGATGAAAGCACTGATAACTAGAAAAATCGGCATGACTTCCACCGTTAATGACAACGGCACGGTTGTTGCTGTTACTTTGCTTTCTGCCGAAGCCAACACCATTACCCAAGTTAAAGACAATGATAAAGATGGTTATCTGGCTGTACAAATGGGCCTGGGCGACTCCAAGAAGCTTGGCAAAGCTCTTACGGGACACCTAAAAACCTCTAAGGCTAGCCCAAAAGTGATTCGAGAATTTAAGATTAATGAGATTACAGAGGACATGAAAGTCGGCGAGAAAATAAACGCCGACTCTTTTAGTGTTGGGGACAGTGTAGACGTTACCGGCATCAGCAAAGGTAAAGGCTGGGCTGGCACAATTAAGCGGCACAACTTCCACCGCGGTCGCAAAACTCATGGTGGCGGCAGCTACCGCCGGCCTGGTTCTATCGGCTCTATGTACCCGCAGCACATTTTAAAGGGTAAAAAAATGGCCGGACACATGGGGCACGAGCAAGTTACAGTAAAGCGTTTGAAGGTTGAGCTAGTAGACAACGAGCTAAAAGTTATCGGCGTTAGTGGTGCCGTGCCTGGCCCTAAAAAAGGCATAGTCCTACTCAAGGAGGCCAAATAATGGCTACCGCTACTTATACTAAGACTGGCACTAAAGCTACTACACCAGCCAAACTAGACAAAAAAGTCTTTGGTGAAGAGATAACCAATCATGATCTTCTAAAACAAGCTTATGTAGGTTACCTAGCTAATGGTCGTCAAAACTCTGCCCAGACTATGACCCGCGGACTAATTAGCGGTGGTGGTAAGAAACCTTGGCGTCAAAAAGGCACTGGCCGGGCTCGCTTTGGTTCTAGCAGGAACCCAATCTGGCGTGGCGGTGGTGTTGTTTTTGGACCAACCGGTAATGAGAATTACACTCATAGTCTTACTCCAAGACTCAAACATCAAGCTCTTCGCCAAGCTCTTACCCAGGCTGCCAATGAAGACAGAATTAAGATTATTGAGGCCTTTGATACCAAAGAACGCAAAGTTAAACCCATTGTAACTTTGCTTAACAAGATGGGTGCAGAGGGCAACATTTTGCTAGTAGGCTCAGAGAAAAATGATTTGGTTGAGTGTTCTACCCGGAATTTAGTAAACGTCACTGCCAAACAAGCTATGTACATTAATGTGTATGAAATTATGAATGCCGACACGATTGTTATTAGTAAAGAAGCCTTGGAAATTATCAACAACTGGCTCGGAGGCAAGGAATAATATGAGTAAATCACTTATTCTTCGCCCCCGACTCAGTGAAAAGGCTTACGGCATGTCCCAAGAAAACAGCAAGACGGCTAATACTTATGTCTTTGAAGTGCCTAAAACCGCCAACAAACTAACTGTTGCAGCTGCGGTTGGTGTGCAATTTGGCGTTAAGGTAGATACCGTTAACATTTCCGTTAGTAAAGGCAAAGCCAAGCGCAGTTTTCGTAAGCGCAGCCGCCCAATGCCAGGCCGTGATAAAGATATTAAGAAAGCCTACGTACGGTTAAAGCAAGGTGAGACTATTGCCATCTTCCCGGCAGAAGAGACAGAAGCTAAACCAGTCAAAAAGTCCAAGAAAGAGGCCAAGTAATGGCTATCAAGTCTTTAAACCCAACAACTCCAGCCCAGCGTGGCATGACCACGCAGGACTTTGACAGTATTACTACCAATAAGCCGCTGCGGTCTCTAACTGTACTCAAAAAGCAAAACAGTGGGCGCAACACCCAGGGCCGGATTACAACCCGTCACCGCGGTGGTGGTGCCCGACGCTTCTACCGGATTATGAACTTTAACTTGCCAGCTGGTACAAGCGCCGTAGTAGAACAGATTGAATATGACCCAGGCCGCAGCGCCAGGATTGCACGTATTAAGGACGATAATGGCGTCTACCACTACATTTTGGCGGCCCAAGGTATGAAAGTTGGCAAAAAGATTCATTCTGGTGAAGAAATTGCTATTAGTACTGGTAACCGTTTGGCGCTAAAGAACATCCCAACCGGCAGCCAGATCCATTCTATTGAAATACAGGCTGGTAAGGGTGGCCAAATGGTTCGTTCAGCTGGCACTAGCGCCCAACTGTTAGCTAAAGAAGAAGAATATGCCCAAGTCCGCTTGCCTTCAGGCGAAGTTCGACTATTTAGTATAAACTGTATGGCTAGCGTTGGTGTAGTCGGCAATGAGCAGCACCAGAACATTAAGATTGGTAAAGCTGGCCGAACCCGTCACAAAGGCTTTCGCCCAAGTGTGCGTGGAGTTGTTATGAACGCTGCCGATCACCCACATGGTGGTGGAGACGGTGGACGTCACGGTATTGGTGGCGGTAGCAATCACGGTTCAGCGCCTCGGACGCCTTGGGGTCAGAAGACCTTAGGCTACAAGACTAGAAAACGCAGTAAAGTAACCAATAAATTCGTTGTAAGAAGCCGTCACAACGCTAAGAGGAAATAACCCATGTCTAGATCACTCAAAAAAGGACCATTTGTAGACCCAAAACTAGCTAAGAAGCTTGGTGCTCTTGGCAGTGATGACCGGACTATCGTCAAAACTTGGGCCCGAGCATCTACGATTGCACCAGAATTTGTTGGCCGTACAGTAGCCGTCCATAACGGAAAAGTCCACGTACCGGTATTTATTACAGAAAACATGGTTGGCCACAAACTAGGTGAGTTTAGCCCGACTCGTAAGTTCCGCAGCCATGGTGGCAAACTAGCCAAGGCCAAATCAGCAGGAGCAGAGGAATAAAATGTCAGTCAAAGCCATAGCTAAAGGTGTTAACATGAGCCCCCGCAAGGTTGGAGCAGTTGCTAGTTTAGTACGCGGCCGAACTGTGGCCGACGCTTTGGTTATTCTTAGTCACACACCGCGTGAGTCTGCTACGCCAGTGCGCAAAGTCATTGAGAGTGCTAAGGCTAATGCTGACCACAACCATAATTTAAAACCAGACACACTTAGGATTGTAGAGATTAGCGTTAGCTCAGGTGTGCGCACTAAGCGCATGCGTCCTGGGGCTCAAGGCCGTGGCCTGCCATTCCAACGCCGTAGCTCACATATCCGGGTTGTTGTTGACGGAGACGCCCGAACACCTAAAAAACCAGCTGCCAATAAGATTGAGGAGAAGAAATAATGGGACAAAAAGTTAACCCCATCTCAATGCGACTCCAGGTCAATAAGGACTGGCGTAGCAAGTGGTTCGTTGGCAAACGCGACTACAGCAAATACCTGGCACAAGATCTAGAAGTTCGCCGGTTGATTCAAAACAAGCTTGGTTCCCGAGCGGCTATTAATAAAGTAGACATTGAACGCTCGCCTAACATGGTAACTGTAACGCTTATGACTGCTAAGGCCGGTGTCGTGATTGGCCGTGGTGGCGCCGGTGCCCAAGAGTTAAAACTAGCAATAGAAAAGATTTATGGCTTCCCGGTACGAGTTAACATTGAAGAAGTCAAAAAACCTGAGATGAGCGCTAAACTGGTTGCCGAGAACATTGCCCACCAGTTGGAGCGCCGTATTTCCTTTCGTCGGGCTATAAAGTCGACTTCTGCTGCAACTATGCGGGCCGGTGCTCAAGGCATTAGAATTGAAGTTTCCGGACGTTTGAACGGCGCGGAAATGTCACGCCGAGAAAAGGAAGTCCAAGGTAGTGTGCCTTTGCATACTATCCGAGCTGATATTGATTACGGTCAAGTTACCGCTAAAACTCCAGCAGGCATCATTGGTGTCAAGGTCTGGATTTATAAAGGGGAGTCAGCCTAATGTTGATGCCTAGCCGACAAAAGCACCGCAAAGTGTTCAAAGGTAAAGTCCGTGGCGTTGCTACAGCCGGGCAAGAAATTGCCTTTGGAGACTACGCTCTGCAGTGCCAAAGCCACGACCGGATTACCGCAAGGCAGATTGAATCATCTCGTCAAGCCATGACCCGCTATGTTAAACGCGGTGGTAAAATTTGGATCCGCATTTTCCCGCACACTCCTGTTACGCGCAAACCCCAAGACGTTAAGATGGGTAGTGGCAAAGGTAACCCAGAGTTTTACGTTGCTAAGGTAAAGCCTGGCACTATTTTGTTTGAAATGCAGGGCGTAACCGAAGAAGTAGCCCGCGAAGCCATGCGCTTGGCGGCTCACAAGCTGCCGGTTAAGACTAAATTCCTGATTAGGGATGAGGCGTGAACATTATGAAAATTGTTGAAATTCGCAAACTAAATACTGCTGATCTGGCTTCCGAGAGCACCAAACTCCGCGAGGAAATTGCTGAGCTAAAGCGCCGGACTCACATGGGCGAAGTTCAGAACACCAAGCAGTTGCGTTACAAACGTAAAGACTTAGCCCGCATGTTGACAGTTCTAAGCGAACAACTGACCAAGGAGACTGCATAATGAAAACTATAATTGGTATAGTATCGTCTAATAAAACCGACAAAACGATTGTTGTAACTGTCGTGTCTCGTAAAACCCATCCGCTGTATAAGAAGCAGTACACGGTCTCACGTAAATTCATGGCCCACGACGAAAAGAACGAAGCCGAAGTTGGTGACAAGGTCTCAATTGTTGAAACTCGTCCTTTAAGTGCGCTAAAACGTCACCGCCTAGACAAGATTATTGAGCGGCCGTTAATCCGTGATGACCAAACGGTTGAAGCCATTACGGCTGAAGATGAACCAACAGATGCTACAGAAGCTAAAGAGGAAGCCTCATGATCCAGCAAGAATCACGCCTAACTATCTGCGACAACAGCGGCGCTAAAGAAGTCTTGTGTATCCGCGTACTTGGCGGCACGCGCCGGCGTTACGCGCGGGTTGGCGATACAATTGTTGTGACCGTAAAAGAAGCAGCACCAAATGGCACCGTCAAGAAAAAATCTGTCGCTCGCGCTGTTGTAGTACGGACCAAAAACTCCATTAAACGTAAAGACGGCTCCACTATTAAGTTTGACGACAACGCCGCAGTCATTATCGGTGACGATAAACTACCTAAAGCCACCCGCATATTCGGGCCAGTACCTAGAGAATTACGCGATATGGGCTATTCCAAAATTATCAGCCTTGCTCCGGAGGTACTCTAATGAGTTCCTTGCTATTTAAAATTCGCCTTAAGAAAGGCGACATGGTAATTGTCCGGTCTGGCAAGTACAAAGGTCAAACCGGCAAGGTTCTAGCCACACATCCGGCCGATAACAAGGTTACGGTCGAAGGTATTAATATTGTTAAAAAGCACCAGAAACCCAATAAAGCTCACCCGCAGGGCGGCATTCTGGAACTAACTAAGCCAATTTGGGTATCTAAGGTTGGGCTGTTGGAGCCAACAAGCAAAAAGCCGAGCCGTATTGGGTTTTCAATCCAGAAGGACGGCACAAAGGTCCGCGTCTTCAAGAAAAGCGGAAAGGAAGTCAAATGACGACTACTACTAAACAGCCAGTAAAACCTATGCCGCGTCTGAAGCAACTCTACAACCAGCAGTATTCTAAGGAACTGATGACCGACCTAAGTCTAGGTAATGTCAACCAACTGCCGCATTTAGAGAAAATCGTGTTAAATGTTGGCCTAGGTAAGGCCAAGGACGATAAAAAACTCCTTGAAATTGCCGCTAACACCCTACGTAAAATTACTGGCCAGCAACCGGTAGAAACCACTGCCAAACAGTCAATCGCCAGTTTTAAACTACGCGAAGGTAACAAAATCGGCTTAAAAGTTACACTGCGCGGCGACCAAATGTATGAATTTCTTGACCGTTTAATTAACATTGTCTTGCCGCGGTTACGCGACTTCCATGGGGTTAAACCCAAGGCTTTTGATAAAAGCGGCAACTACTCGCTGGGTCTAGTTGAGCAATCGGTTTTCCCGGAACTTAGCTTTGAAGACACGACAACACCTCACGGTTTACAAGTTATTTTGGTTATTAATTCTGATGGCGGCCCAGACCACTCTAAGGCCTTACTTGAAAAGTTTGGCATGCCGTTTGAAAAAGAAGGAGATAGGTAATATGGCGAAAAAATCCAGTTTAGCAAGAGACCTAAAAAGACAGAAGATGATTACTCAATACGCTGTCAAACGGGCCGAACTTAAAAAGCTCGGCGACTATGAAGGTCTGCATAAATTGCCACGTAATTCTTCGCCAACACGCTGGAAGAACCGTTGCCTGGAAACTGGACGATCACGTGCTTACATGCGCCAATTTGGCTTAAGCCGGTTAAGTTTTAGAGAACACGCTGTTAAAGGTGAGATACCTGGCGTAACGAAAGCGAGTTGGTAAACATATGAGCCAGACAAGTACCGATCCAATAGCTGATATGCTGGCCCGTATCCGCAACGCCATTGCCGTGCACAAGAGTGAAATCAGCTTGCCGCACTCCAAGGCCAAAGAGGCCGTAGCCCGACTCCTAAAAGACGCTGGTTTTATTGATAATGTCGAAATTAGCGGTGACGGTATAGCTAAAAACTTGGTCTTAACTCTGAACGCACCAGATTCTAATGCTAAAATTACTGAAATTGTCCGTTTGAGTACACCTGGTCGCCGCTGGTACTCGCCGGCCAAAGCCATTCCCGTCGTTAAGCGCGGTCGTGGCGTAGTTATTGTCAGTACCTCCAAAGGTATGATGACTGGTGACAACGCCCGCAAACAGCGCATTGGTGGCGAATTAATTTGTAAGGTTTATTAAGGATATATATGAGCCGCGTAGGAAAGTTACCAATTACAGTCCCAGCAGGAGTGACAGTTGCTATTGAACCAGATAAACTTACGGTTACTGGTTCTAAAGGTAGTCTTAGCCAGTTTGTGATGCCGGGTCTAAGTCTAAGACAAGACGGCGATAAATTGCTAGTTGAAACCACTAACGACGAGCCGCAAACCAGAGCTAAACACGGCCTAATGCGCGCCCTAGCCAACAATATGGTCAAAGGTGCCTCTGAAGGCTTTAGCAAGCAACTAGAGATTAACGGCGTTGGTTACAGAGTTGCCCAAAGCGGGACAGACCTAAAATTTAGCCTTGGTTTTTCGCATGAAGTGGTTTATAAACTGCCAGAAGGTGTCAGTGCGGCCATTGACCAAAACATTGTAACTATCTCTGGAATTAGCAAGCAGCAAGTCGGCCAAGCCGCAGCTGAAATAAGAGCATTAAAGAAGCCAGAACCTTACAAGGGTAAAGGCATTAAATACGTCGGTGAACGAATTGTTCGCAAGAGCGGTAAATCAGGAAAGGAAAAGGCTTAGAGATGAATAGACTCAAACAAAAGCTGCAAACCCAATCTAAACGTAAAAACCGCATTCGCAGCGTGGTCTCTGGAACTGGTGACCGACCGCGAATGACTGTCTTTATTAGCAATAAGCACGTTTCAGCCCAGTTAATTGACGACACTAGCCACAAGACGCTAGCTTACGTAACCACAGTTGGCCATAAATCCAAGGAGTTAGAGAAATCAACTCTTACCGATAAAGCTACGTGGGTTGGTTCTGAAATTGCCAAGAAGGCTAAAAGCTTAAAGCACACCCAGATTGTACTTGACCGCAATGGTCGACTATACCATGGGCGAGTTAAAGCCCTAGCCGATGCCGCAAGAGAAAATGGAATGGAGTTCTAGATGCCAGACGAAAAACCTATTAACACTGAACCTGTAGCTGTTACTACGCAGCCAGCCGAACAAAGACCAGCAGGTCGAGATAATCGTGGCCGTGGTGGGCAAAGACGCCCAGGAGCACCTGGTTCTCGCGGTTTTGAAGAAGAAAAACAGTTTGACGAGCGAGTCGTCCACATTGACCGGGTCGCGCGCGTTGTTAAGGGCGGCCGTCGCTTTCGCTTTAGGGCACTGGTAGTCATCGGTGACCACAAAGCCAAAGTTGGTATTGGTTCAGCCAAAGGCGCTGATGTTACTGGAGCCATTTCTAAAGCTGTTGAAGTTGCCAAAAAGAACATGGTGACTATCCCTATATACAACGAGACTTTGCCACACGAGGCTGAAGCCAAAGTTTCTGGTGCCAGGATCCTGCTCATGCCCGCTAGCAAAGGTACTGGTTTGATTGCCGGTGGTGTAGTCCGTACTGTTCTGGAGGTTGCCGGTATCAGCAATGCCTTGTCCAAATCTTTAGGCTCTACTAATAAAACCAACACAGCCTACGCTACACTTGCTGCTCTGCAAAGCATGGAATTGTCAGATAAATGGGTTACAAGACAACAGGGGCAAAGTACAGAAGCTAAGCCAAAAGTTGCTAAAAAAGCCGTAACCAAGAAGGCAAAAGTATGAAATTTAATGATCTAACCACCACTGCTAATCGTAACAGTCGCCGCGTGGGCCGCGGTATTTCTGCCGGCCAAGGTAAAACAGCTGGCCGCGGTACTAAAGGCCAGAAGTCGCGCACTGGCAGTAACCGACGCCCAGGTTTTGAAGGCGGCCAGACTCCGCTAATGCAGCGATTGCCAAAACTTGGCGGTTTTCAGTCCAATACCCCCAAGGCAGAAAACGTCAATCTTGCCCAGCTGGATAACTTAAAAGGCGGCGCTGTCGACAACCACAGCCTGGCCGAAGCTGGACTAGTTTCTAGCCCGCATACCAGAGTAAAACTTATTGGCAACCAGCCAACAACTAAAAAACTAACCATTAAGTTGCAAGCAGCTAGCAAAACAGCTATTGCCTCCGTTCAAAAAGCCGGCGGCAGTTTTGAAAAAGTCCCACAAGTTGGCCGAAAATCCCAACCCAAAACCGATAAACCAGCACGCTGAAATACTATTAGTTGGTATAATAGACATCAGACAGTCTTAAACCAAGAGGGGAAAATTAGAGCTAAATGAGTTGGAAAACTATTTGGCAGTCACTAAAAGACCAAGATATGCGCAAGCGCTTGCTAGCGGCTTTTGGTATATTGCTGATTTTCAGAATACTAGCTCACATTCCAATTCCTTTAAGTAGCCCGGAAACCCTTCAGCAAGTCCTACAAAACCTGTTTAATTCCGCTAATACACCTCAGTTTCTAAGTTTTGTGGACGTACTTTCCGGTGGTGCCCTGGCTAATTTCTCAATTATGCTGGTTGGTCTTAGCCCCTACATTAATGCCTCAATCATTATGCAGCTACTGACTCGAGCGATTCCTAAACTAGAAGCGCTCAATAAAGAAGGCGAGTATGGCCGGCGCAAAATTAACCAGTACACCCGCATTATGACTTTCCCGCTGGCAATCATTCAGTCAATTGGTGCAATCTTCCTAGCCCGCCAAGCGGCGGCCAGCGTAGGTGGTATTGCTGACATTACTGCCAACACATCAATGGGCCAGTGGGTATTGATGATTAGCGCCTTGACTGGCGGAGCGATGTTGCTAATGTGGCTTGGTGAATTAGTCACTGAACAAGGCATTGCCAACGGTATCTCACTTATTATCACAGTCGGTATTGTTAGCCGCTTGCCTAAAACTGGCGTGGAGCTAATTAACGCAATAATTAATCACAGCAAACCACTGCATTTTTTGGGTAGAACTTTGCCGCTTGACGGCCGCGGCCTGTTTTATTCATTTATAGTCTTGTTCTCCATCATCACCGTAACGATTCTAATTGTTAAACTCAACGAAGCCTCCAGAAAAATTACGATCCATTATGCTAAACGGGTCCAGGGTAATCGGACTTACGGGGGTGTGACGACCATTTTGCCGGTTAAGCTGATTACTGCCGGGGTTGTACCTATCATCTTTGCAGTGGCCTTTTTAAGTGTGCCAAGCTTTGCTGGACAACTGTTCCAAGGCATGGCTAGCTTGCGTTTGCAGCACATTGGAATATTTTTGAGCCAATGGTTCCAGACACCTAGCCCAACTAGCTTTGCCCGCGGCGGCTGGCAACCTTATCTTTATCCGGTTGTTTATTTTATGCTGGTTTTCGTCTTCACCTTCTTCTATACCAGCATTACATTTAGCTCAAAAGAAATATCTGAGAATCTGCAAAAACAGGGCGGTTTTATTGAAGGCGTACGCTCCGGAGCACAAACAGAGAAGTATTTGGGCAAGATTGTTAATCGTTTAACACTTTTTGGTGCCATTTCGCTAGGCCTCCTTGCCGTGCTGCCAATTATTGCCCAGGCTTTTCTCAGCACCAACATAGCTCTGGGGGGCACCAGTATTTTGATTTTGGTATCAGTTGCTCTAGAGACTCTAAGACAGATAGAATCGCGGGCCTTAATGGTCACTTACGACCAATATGCTCAACCTGACTTTTTTTATGACCAACAAACACCACTAGAGGCCGTTACAGGGGCGAAACGACTTAGATACATCCCATTTAGAGGCCGCAAGGGTTCTTCTAAATAATTAATCCTGGTGTTATAGTTAAACATAAGAACCGACGGGTCGGTGCTCTCTGACTGAATTGTAAAAAACCCTTTACAGACTGTTGTAATAGCTGATATACTTTAAGCTTGTTATAAATTTATGGCCAGTAATAAAGAAGTAATCGAGCTGACGGGAACAATCACCGAAACCCTCCCAGGAACACAGTTCCGGGTAGAGCTCGAAAACGGCCATCAAATTATAGCTCACGTCGCCGGTAAGATGAGGAAACATTTCATCCGCATCGTACCAGGAGACAGCGTTACGGTTGAGTTGACCCCTTACGATCTTACTAAGGGAAGAATCACCTATCGCAAATCATAAAATAAGCAGTGTGTCATTCACTTGTAGAAGGGGAATTGATCCGCATGAAAGTGCGTGCTAGCGTTAAAAAAATTAGTCCCGACGATATAATTGTCCGCCGCAAAGGCCGGATCTATGTTATTAACAAGTTCAAACCTAAGCACAAGCAGAGGCAAGGTTAGTTTTATGGCTCGTATCTCAGGCGTTACTATTCCAGCTGACAAACAAATTTGGGTGGCACTTACTTATATTTACGGTATTGGCCCTAAAACCAGCGAGACTATCCTAAAAACCGCCCAAATTGATCCAAAAGTCAGAGTTAAGGATTTAACGGACAATGAAATATCTAAAATCCAAGACGCCATAAACTCGTCCCTAACCGTTGAAGGTGAATTACAAAGAATCGTCAGTGGCAATATTAAACGACTTAAAGACATCAATAGCTACCGTGGCCAACGCCACAAGAACAATCTGCCGTCACGAGGCCAGCGCACCCGGACTAATGCTCGTACCCGCCGTGGGAAGAAGTTAACCGTAGGTGGCACAGCCAGGAAAGCAGTAGCAAAGACTTAAAATTATGGCTAAAGAAGATACTAAAACACCTGAGGCTGAAATTGACGAAGCAACTGTTTCGGTAACTGCTAATGAAGCTGAGACGACTGCACCTAGTGAAGTTAGTGCTGAAGTAGCTCCTACTCCAAAGCGCAAAAAAATTAAGCGCAACGTTGCCGCTGGTCAGGTACACATTCTTGCTACCTTCAACAACACCATTGTTACGGTTACTGACACTAAAGGTGCGGTCTTAACGGCTTCTAGTGCCGGCGCTTGCGGTTTTAGGGGCTCTAAAAAGGGGACAGCCTACGCCGCCCAAGTGGCAGCCGAGCGGGCATACCAAGCCGCGCGTCAAGGTTATGGACTAAATAAGGCCGAGGTTTTTGTAAAAGGCGTTGGTCTAGGCCGAGAATCAGCCATTCGCGCTTTGCAGACAGCTGATATTCAGGTAGAAGTTATGAAAGATGTAACTGGCGTGCCTCACGGCGGTGTCCGGCCCAAGAAAGCTAGGAGAGTATAGATGGCCAGAGATAGAACCAGCATTGTTAAGATGAGCCGACGTGAAGGCTATGCTCTTCCCCCCAAAGCTCATAAAGCCCTTGTTAAACGGACCTCTATGCCCGGTCAGGCTCCTAATGCTCGCCCCCCACGGACTAAAGCCAGCCAATACAGCCTGCAACTGCGTGAAAAGCAAAAGGTCAAACGACTTTATGGCCTACTCGAGCGACAATTCTCCAAACTAATGGAAGAAGCCTCTCGCCGCCAAGGGCAAACCGGTGAAATGTTACTGCAATACCTTGAACGGCGTCTAGATAACACCATTTACCGAGCTGGCCTTGCCAGTTCTCGCCCTGGTGCCCGCCAACTTGTGACTCATGGCCACTTTACGGTTAATGGTACTCGCGTGGATATACCATCACTGAGGGTCAAACCAGGTGATCTAATAGTCCTCCGCGACCACAGTAAGAAGAATGAGTACTTCAAGAAGATTGATGAAGTCAGCCCCGCCAGCGACGTAAATGTCTCGTGGCTTAAAGTTAACCGCAAGAAATTTGAAATTCAGATCAGCGCGCTCCCTCCACGGGAAGAAGCTGAGCCGGATATTAATGAACAACTAATCGTCGAATATTATTCTAGATAAGGAAGGAAAAAATTATGTCAAAAATGATTCATATACCAGGAGTTGTCAGCACCGACAACCACAGTGCGACCAGTGCGACGTTTGTGATTGAGCCACTGCACAGCGGTTACGGTATGACGCTCGGCAATAGTATGCGACGAGTTTTGCTATCCAGCATTGCTGGCGCAGCTGTAACCGGCTTTAGAGTTGACGGAGTAAACCACGAATTTACAACCCTACCAGGCGTTAAAGAAGACGTCGTAGACATTATGCTTAATCTTAAAGGTATTCGCTTCCGTGTTTTTTCTGACGAGCCGCAAACTGTCCGAATTGAAAAGACCGGCAAGGGTAAAGTTACCGCCAAGGACATTAAAGTTAATGCTGACGTAGAGATTGTTAACCCAGAACACGTTATTGCAACCCTAGACGACGCTAAGTCAAAACTAGTCATGGACTTGATTGTCGAGACTGGCCGCGGCTACCGCACAATCGAGGAAACCGGCGTTGGGCGCAAGGCCAGCGACGTAATCATCGTTGACGCTATCTTTAGCCCAGTCCTACGCGTCCGTTATAAGGTAGAGAACACGCGTGTTGGCCAAGTGACAGACCTAGATAAATTGCACATTAGCATCGAGACAGATGCTTCAATCACACCACGTGAAGCTTTTGAAGAAGCCTCAGCAATTCTAGTCAACCAATACACCGCACTAGCCGGTCAAACTCGGGTTGAGTCTGGCGCACCAGCTGGCAGCTCTGAAGATGATGGTTTGAGTGGCGAAGACCGCGACGAACCAGCTGAGCTAATGACACCAATTGAAGAGTTAAACTTAAGCGCCCGTACAACCAATGCGCTCATCAACAACGAAATTCACACACTCAAAGACTTGTTCAGTTTAAGTGATTCAGAACTACGCGATCTAAAAGGCTTTGGCAACAAAGCTTTAGATGAAGTTAAAGAAAAGATGGCGGAGCTGGAGCTGTAAGCATGCACCGCCACGGGTACAAAGGCCGCAAATTCGGCCGCGAACGAGACCAGCGCACAGCCTTAATTAAAGGCTTGGCTGACTCTTTGGTTAAGTACGAGTCTATTGAAACGACTCTGCCAAAAGCCAAAGAGCTTGTACCTTACGTGGAAAAGCTGATTACCAAGGCTAAACTCGGTACTCTGCATGCCCGTCGCCAAGTCATAGCTAACCTCCAAACTATAGAAAGCGCTCACAAACTAGTTGATGAGATTGCGCCAAAAATTGGTGGCCGCACCAGCGGTCATTTGCGGATTGAGAGAACAACTGTGCGGATTGGTGATAACACCCAACTAGCTAAGGTTAGCTTTGTAGACGATTTGAAGGTTGCACCTGTCGCAAAAGCAGCTAAAGCCCCAAAGCCTGTATCTCCTAAGCCGGTCGTCAAAAAACCTGCCGTTAAAAAGCCTGTTGCGAAGAAAACTATTGCAAAACCAAAGGCTAAAGCAGGAGTTAAATAATATGAAAACCTCAAAAACCTATAGTGCCAAACCACAAGATGTAACCCGTAAATGGTACGTCATTGACGCTTCTGAAGCGCCATTAGGCCGTGTGGCCACACGTATTGCAACCTTGCTAACTGGCAAAGAAAAGCCCATGTTTACACAGCACATTGACTGCGGCGACCACGTAGTGGTTATAAACGCGGCCCAGACTCAAGTTACTGGCAACAAATTAGTTGGCAAAAAGTATTATAGGCATAGCGGTTACCCAGGGGGTCTAACAGAAACCGCTCTTGGCGACCTAATGGCCAAAGATCCTACCGCCGCTATAACCCACGCCGTTCGCGGTATGTTGCCGGTCAACAAACTACGTCCTGGACGATTGGCTAGGCTTAAAGTTTATGCTGGTGCAGAGCATGAGCACGAAGCCCAAAAACCACAGGCTATCAGCCTTAAGAAAGGTAATAAGTAATATGGCCACAAAAAATGACTATTTCTACGCACTAGGTCGCCGCAAAAGCTCAACTGCAAGAGTCCGCTTAACTAGCGGAAAGGGTGAGATTACTGTTAACGGCAAACCAGCTGCAGAGTACTTTGCGGACAGTAAATTCTTACTGAATGACCTTCATAAGCCATTTGTTTTACTAGACTTAGACACCAAGCATAACGTATCAGCCAAAGTTAGCGGCGGCGGTCACGCCAGCCAAATTGAATCAATCCGCCTGGCAATCGCCAAAGCCCTAGCACTTCTTAACCCAGACTTTAAAAGCACTCTAAAGCGCGCTGATCTTCTCGGCCGCGACCCTCGTGAAAAAGAACGCAAGAAGTTCGGCCTCAAAGGCGCCCGCAAGCAGCGACAGTTTACTAAACGCTAGACTAATCTACTCCTTAAATAACCTTTAAATGTTGTTATTTAAGAGCAACGGGTGTTCAATCTAAGTAAATGCTAGAAATCTACCAAGCTGGTGGGATAGAAGCGGAAGCTCCCGGGGCTGGGTTTAGTTCACTTGAGGCAATCCAAGCGCTGGCGTACGCTCTCCAAGAAGAAACTAACAGTCTGGATCTAAGCTCAGAACTAAAGTTTGAGTTATTTCACGAAGCCTCGGACCATCTAGATGATCTAGTTAAGAAATACGGCATGTACGGTCGCATGGTTATTTGCCAAGGAACCTACCTTAAGCCATTAAAAGATGGATTTGGCCACATTGTCGACAAAACTTATGAGAAGGGTCTCATGACTGGCCAGTATTTTGGCTTTGTAGCGTTTCCTGAAGCACTCAGACTAACTGAACCCCCTCAAGATAGCTCATCTGAACCTACCCATGTTTTTATAACGGACAGATACATGCTTGGAAATAGTATCTTTATAGGCACTAACCAGATCGACCAAGGTATATTCGGCAAGGAGCATGCTGCATATTTTGTCTTTGCGCCGGTAGAATCAGCTGGAATTGTGTTAGAAAGAGACGTAGAAGCCAAAGAAGTATTACAAGCCTTGGGGGAAATCCCGGAAGATGATGAACTGGTTCGGGAAATTTCTCAGGCCGTTTTCAGCAATCCTAACGGCGTTAATATGACCGCACTAGATGACATATTTGGCTATATCCAGGAAAATACTGACACCACTAAAAGTATTGACGCCTATTTAATGTTCTTAAATTTTGTAAGTGAGCTAAAACGCCAGTACTTAGATGTTCTGACCCCAGTCATTTACGTGCCTACTCCGGCCGAAGGCTCGTTGCAGGTTAAACATCCAACATTTGAACAAGCTAGCGGTATTTGCGCCGGGTTTGATATGGTTGACGCCTTTGATATCAACTTAGACCATCACTTAGCCACTCCTGCTTCAGGTAAGCAACTATGTATAACACTTGAAAACCCCCTTGGTGACATAAAAGTTAGCTATATTCCTACAGGTATGGTCAAAGCCTACAGAAAACGTTGATTAAGGTTGCATAAAAGCTTTACTGATGATATATTAGCGTTTATGTCTTTACGACAATTAAACATAACAGGTTATTGGTTTACCGACACTACTCGTGGCGGTTTTTTCCGTATGTTTGAATAAAATATACCTTTAGAAGATATAGAAAAGACCGCCACAAAGGCGGTTTTTTAATTTAAGAAAGTGATAAGTTCAATGAATTTTAGTTTTACAAATAATCGTTATTGGTTTGCCGGCATATTACGTGACGGTTTATTCCGTATGCTTTGAACATATCCAAGCCTATCGACTAATCCGCCACTAGTAAAGAGTGACGGATTTTTAAATTTAAGGAGAAGAAATGAGTACATCACCACATCACGTTCGCAGACAGCTTTTACGCTCGCCTGAAGCATACGTGGAATCAGTAGGAAAAGAAGATATAGCGGCACTTGGAAGGGCTGCAGACGCGCCAGATGGCAAAGGCACAGTCTTGCGCCTCATATTGGGCGCCACTGCAAACATGCCTTTAAGAGCGTTAAGTTACGTTGATTGCGCTACACGGATTGCACGTCTAATACCTTGCGAACAGGTTCAACTAATTCACGCTAACAATCTTGGCAATAAAGTAAATGGTGTCGATTTAGAATTAGCACGAAAGCAAGCAGAGCTACTTGCCGCTGTCAGTAAGCTGCACATTCAGGCTTGTTTGCCTGATGTAGCTGCGAAGGTGCTTCATGCAGAAGACACTCCAGTGGAACTTGAAGAAATCACCACCTGTGCTGGTCTTGCTCTAGCCAATAGTGACATCGGTTTTCAGTTGCAGAAAAAAGGAACAAAGCACGGCGGCGATGCAGTGATTTACGCGGCTGCCCACACTAAATTTCAGGATACGGATCATTTAGTACTAAACCCACTTGTTTCTGGGCCAGTTCAAGCGCGAGCCGAGAGAATAATCAGCATAGGCTGCCAGCAAGAGAGAACATTCTACGCTGCCAGAATAGCAATTAGACCACTACTGGCAGCTGAAACTCTAGTTGATACGGCGCAAATATTCACTAGACATCTAACCCCACCTTACTTTGAAGCCCTTGGCGGCGAACAAAGTTTAGAAAGTGCCCTGCTGCACGGAGTTGACTTAAATATGGCTAGAGACCTTTCCACGCAGAGAGACTTGCTGCATCTTCACAACTTAGTCCAAATGGAGGCCTGTAATGGATAATTCATTAGTAATCTTGGGCGGGATGGGACCCCAAGCTTCTGTTAAGTTGCATCAATTACTGCTAGAAGGGTCGGTTGCGCACCATAGCGGCTCGCCCGATGAATACCCGGCAATCAGACATCTATCGATTCCTGTGCCCGACTTCATCTCGTCACCAAAAGAATACGTCAAAGCATTAGGCCTCATTAAAGATGTCTGTGAGTCGCCTTTACTTGACCGCGCATCAGCGGTCGGCATTGCGTGTAACACAGCACATCTCATGGTGCCAGATCTGCCATTGTCTGATCTGCCTTTCGTTTCGATGATAGATGCTGTCACGACCAAACTGCAGGAAGTCGGTGCATTTAGAGTTGGGCTGTTAGCTTCACCACAGACAGTCAAGACTGGGCTATACGGCTCAGCCTTAAAACACAAAGGCTTAAGAACTGTTGTTCCAAGTAAAAATGAGCTCCAGGAGCTAGACGACATAATTCATGATGTCATCAGCGGTACCAACCCGGCTCTGTTAAGGCCTAAGTTAAGCAGACTTGCGTTAAACCTAGAAAAGCGGGGAGCCGATGCAATATTGCTAGGCTGTACCGAGTTGCCGCTAATAGGCGTTGATTCAAAATTAGTCGTAGTGGATTCGCTGCAAGCGTTAGCAGATAGGATGCTAGAGAAACATTACCAAGAAAGCTGTATAATATGAAAAATATGGCTAAACCTGTAATATTAACTGGTCTTCGGGCCAATACCGACTTGCATATAGGCAACTATCTAGGCGCGTTGTTACCAATTGTTGATTTGGCAAAAAAACACGCTGGCGAGTACCAGGTTAACTTGTTTGTGCCTGATCTTCATAGCTTCACCACGCCAATTGACCATAGCAAGCTGCAAGCTGGCATAATGAACAATCTGCGCGTCTATGCCGCAGCTGGTCTGCCTTTAGATAACCCGTATGTAAATATTTACCGCCAAAGTTATGTTCCGGCCCACAGCGAGCTAACGTGGATCTTAAACTGCTTCACTGGTTTTGGGGAGCTTAGCCGCATGACCGAGTTCAAGGACAAGTCCGCCCGCTTGGGTAGCGAGAGCATTGGCGCCGGACAGTTTGACTACCCGGTGCTAATGGCCTGTGACATGCTTCTATACGATGCCTTGTACGTGCCAGTCGGCGAGGATCAGCGGCAACACATCGAATTTACCCGCAACATAGCTACAAAAATGAACAGCAAATTCGGGGAACTATTTACTTTGCCAAAATCCATGAAGGAACAACAAGAGTTTGTCGGCAAAGAACAAGATTTGCGGGTCCGTGACCTGCTAGATCCTTCTAAAAAAATGAGTAAGTCAGATGAAACTGGCAAAGGTGTAATCTTCCTGACTGATAGCCCCGAAGAAGCTAAGAAAAAAATCATGAGCGCTGCTACTGATAGCCTAGGAAACGTAGCGCACGACTACGACAAGCAGCCTGGAGTTAGTAATTTGCTAGATATTCTGAAGCTACTTGGCGGCAATCCAGAAGAATTCATAGGCCAAACACAATATGGGTCGCTTAAAGAAGCCGTTGCGGAAGTTGTTGGTAATTTCTTAGATGGTTTCCAAGCTCAGCTAGAAATGGTAGATGACAAAGTACTAATGGCTAAACTTGAAAGTTCAGAGAAGGCGATGAACGAGCAAGCAAATGCTACGCTTCTAAAAGTCCAAAAAGCGGTCGGCTTGCGCCCCTAAAACCATGCGCTAT
>CAZYVW010000009.1:0-19314 GCA_964651645.1 uncultured Candidatus Saccharibacteria bacterium | reverse complement strand
TGATGGTGTTACCAATCAAGGCCAGTAAACTTAACGGACCTTGCCATGTAATGGCTGTGGCAATACCCGCAACTCCAATAAATGCCAGCAAGATCCAGGTGTTTTTACGGCTAGGCGTAACTTTAACAAATGCGTAACTTCGCCCAATGCCGATAAAATTCATAGCCGCACCAGTAAACGCTCCAAGCAAGAAGAAGTGGACGGTGTAAAGAGCCCCGGCCAGCAGGCCTAGCCATAACATAGGGCTTCGCTTATTAACTTGGAAAACTAATAGTGAAAATACTACGGCGCAAACGCCAATTAATTGAGCAACTAGCTCTGAAGACATAAGCGTATTCTAGCAAAACAAGAAGGCTTCGAAGACTTTATACATTGGCAATACTGAGAGTACTGGTTGAGAAAGCGCACGCGGGCTTGCTATAACAGGGGTAATTTGGTAAAGTTGCTCAAGTCGTAACTTTTATTTGGGCCAGTAGCTCAGCTGGTTAGAGCACCTGCCTCTTAAGCAGGGTGTCCGGGGTTCAAGTCCCCGCTGGCCCTCCAAAAAGATTAAACACATGTATAGATATATCTGGAAAATAAAACTCTACGAGCCTTCAAAAGAAGAGGACTTTATCAATCATTGGCGCGAGGGCAGTAAAATACTGCAAGAATATGACGGCGCAAGAGGGACGCATCTGCATAGAGTGCGAGATGAGCCAGGGTCATTCTTTGCAGTAGCTGAATGGGAATCCCAAGCTGCCCGCGACGCGATGGATAAAGACGCCAACCACGGTAATTCTGAAAGAGCCAGACGCTGGCAGAGCGGGCCAACAAACGAAAGCTTTGGTGAGATTATAAGCTTTGCCGGCGAAGAGTTTGGTGTCGTAGAGCCTGAGTCCTAGGTGTGGCTTTAACGTGGGATTTCTAACATTAACAACAATGATAAAGGGTTATACTAAGAGCAATTAATCAAGGATAAACGCAATGGCAGAATACAAACAGACAGTTACCACCAGCAAAGACGAAGGAATAGACCAAACCGGCGCTCAGGTTAAACAACAAACTAAAAAAGTCAGTACAGATGCCACAGCCGATAGCACGACAACTACTGCTAACTTCATTTGGTATATTTTAGGGGTTATTGAAATTCTGATTGGGCTGCGGTTTGTACTAAAAATCTTTGGCGCAAATCCATTCAGCGGTTTTGTGGACTTTATTTACAATGTAACCGGTGTCCTAACTGCACCTTTTGATAATATTTTTGGAGTTTCAACTACGACCTCCGGCACTGTCCGCTCGGTTTTTGAGCCATCAATTCTAGTCGCCGCAGCGGTTTACGCGCTGATTGCTTGGGGAATTATCAAGCTGCTGACAGTTGATAGAACAGCCTGAGACTAGGTTTTTTAGAAGGTCAAAGTAGCTTTTTAGGACAACAAGAGCTATCCTAAACTTAAATGTCAAAACTAAAATTATTGAGTATTGGACTAGGCTCGATAGTGGGCTTGGTCGTTCTTGGTACACTTATTTATAATCGTGCCCCGGAAAACGTTTTACTCGTTGGCACAGACAAAAATGTTAAAAACGAACTATTAAAAGTAGAACAACTTACTAACCTCACCGAATCTAAGGTTGCCTCAAGCAGTCTTGAGCGACATAAAGGAAGAGATGCACTGTCTGGAGCATATTTTAGGCAAGCTTCAGCAACCGGCTATTACGACATTAAAGGGCTGTCTGTTGAGAATTTTCTAAGTATCCGTAAGGACCTGCTGTCCAAATATTCAGCCAAGGAAGGCATTAGAACGTTTTGCAAAGACTCACCAAACAGTAAGACAGCAAGCTGCGGGTATGAATATAGCCAAACAGAGGGATACGAAGTAATCAAAAAGGACTGGGCAGACCCACAAGCCCCCCATGAAATTTGTTACCAAGGCCCAACTATAGAGGAGAGGCAACTAAATGCGTGTGTGTTTGCGAAGCCTAACGGCTATTTTGAGCACTCAACTGAAAAGCTAAACACGTCAAAATACTATAATCTTTACATATCTATGGATGAGAATTGGTAACCAGAATTCTCAAGACCTGATTTGACGCACAAAACTTTTTATGCTAATATTAGTCCAGTTGTTTGAATGAATCCGGGTTAGTTAGCCAATTTTTCTCGATTTCATTACGAAGCGACCATATCGAGAATAAAACTAATTAATATAAAAAAGGATTCTTTTTTAATGTCTTCATCTCACTATATTTATAAAACAAATCGCAATAGGCGCCCTCAGCGCGCGACCCGCGGCCGTAACAAACAATATATTAATCCGGCTAAATTTATTAAGCCGGCTACTCATGTAGAAGCAGATATTTATGAGGCCACACACAAATTTGCCGACTTTGATATCCACGAACTGATTAAAACCAACGTGATTAATAAAGGCTATATTACACCATCCCCCATTCAGGATCAGGCCATTCCGCACGCTCTTGCTGGCAAAGACGTAATTGGCATCGCTAATACTGGCACCGGTAAAACGGCGGCTTTTGCACTACCGATGTTAAACTCGTTAATCCATGATAAGTCCAAAAAAGCTCTGATAATTGCGCCAACCCGCGAACTGGCTCAGCAGATTGAGGAAGAGTGCCGCTCATTTGCCAAAGGTAGTGGACTGCACGGTGCGTTATTAATTGGCGGTTCGTCCATGGGCACACAGCTGCGCGACCTGCGCGCTAATCCGGAAATTGTCATTGGTACGCCGGGACGAATAAAAGACCACACTGAACGCGGCACCCTGCGCCTGGAACAATTCAACATTGTGGTTCTGGATGAAGTTGACCGCATGGTAGACATGGGCTTTATTAACGACATTCGGTTCTTACTTGGCAAGCTGCAAAACGAGCGCCAATCATTGTTCTTTTCAGCCACGGTTGATCCGAAAATTGAGGGTCTGATCCGCAGTTTCTTGCAAGATCCAATCACTATCTCTGTTAAACAAGGCGATACCAGCGATAATGTTGACCAAAACGTCGTCAAATACCAAACTGGTGCCGAGAAAATTGAAAAACTGCACGACATTTTAATAAGCAAAGAAATGCAAAAAGCTCTGATTTTTGATGAAACTCAGCGTAGCGTAGAACGCTTGGCCGATACCCTAGCCTTACGCGGGTTTAAAGTAGAAGCCATTCACGGTGGCAAAACTCAAGGCCACCGCCAGAAAGCCCTACAGCGTTTCCGTGACAACCAAGTAACTATTTTAGTTGCTACTGACGTTGCGGCCAGAGGAATTGACGTAACTGACATCAGTCACGTTATTAACTTCTCCACGCCCAACAGCTACGATGATTACGTTCACCGCATCGGCCGAGCCGGCCGAGCCGGCCGTACGGGCTACGCCCTTACGTTTGTTGATTAGTACTCACTATTTCTCAAGCAACTATTAGAAATGTTACAGAAAGCGGTTAAATACCGCTCTATTATGTAACCTTAATAACATGGGAGGGAAACTAGCAATAATGGCACAAAAATCTAAACGAGGACTGGCGAGCGCCAGTATTGCCACCAGAAGAAGAGTAGCTAAAATGGGCGGCCAAGCCAGCCACGGTGGTGGGCGTCCAAGTTTAAGCCAAGCCTAACGCAGAACAATAAGGCCTTAAAAAGGGCGGCCGCTTTGGCCGTCCTTTTTAATTACACCTGTTAACTGCTAGAATTAGCCGGTATGAAAATATTAAACGGCAAAGAATTGTCGGGATTCATAAAAGAACGTCAAGCCAAGCAGGTCCGCGCCTTGGGCTTAACGCCGCGGTTGGCGATTGTTCAATGCAAGGATGACCCGGTTATCAACACCTACGTGCGGCTTAAGAAACAGTACGGTGCCGACCTGGGTATTGAAGTAGATACTCACTTCGTAGCGCAAACAGAGATTCCAGAACTCCTACAGAAACTAAATGCTGATAAGACCGTCAATGGCATTATTGTCCAACTGCCGCTGACTGATACCGAACAAACCGATGAGATTGTTAACCTGGTTGCGCCAGAAAAAGACGTTGATGCTCTGGGCAAAACCTCAACTTTCACTCCTGCCACACCAATGGCTATCTTATGGCTTCTATCTGGTTACAATGTTGATCTGGCTGGCAAGCATATTTTACTAATCGGCCGTGGCAAACTAGTCGGGGCGCCTTTAGAAAAGATGTTGAAAAATTCTGGTCATCAAGTTGAAGTTGTCGATCGTCAAACCCCAGACTTAAAAAGTGCAGTCCTAAAAGCTGACGTTATTATTACCGCCGCTGGCAGCCCGGCCTTATTGTTCCCGGACATGATTAAACAAGGCGCGGTGGTTGTAGACGCCGGCGTAGCCAGCGAGGACGGCAAAACCGTCGGTGACTTAAGCGAAGAGGTCTACGGCCGCGACGATCTAACGCTTACGCCAGCCAAAGGCGGCGTCGGCCCTTTGACTGTCTGTGCCTTATTTGAAAATGTTATTCGCGCTGCTCAAGGTAAAACAACAAATGGCTGAGCATGAACATGTTTCGCTTGAGAAAAGATACGTTGATGCCATCCGTGGCAGAATAGAATCGGGCGCAGTAGTAAGCCCAACGAGAATCCGTGAAGATATACTAAACGCTCAGACTTGGAGCTATGGCGTTAATGTTACTTTTGCCAGCCGCAAACCAGCTAATAACAAACTTGATATTGAACGTTTGGCGCTGCCGCAATACCGGGCAGTTTATTCAAATTTGCTGGTTGCCATGGGCTGCTTAGTAACTAAGCATGAGCACGAAATGCTCTGGGGGCCACCAAAGGGTGGCCAGAATATTGCAAGGCACCTCGGCCAAATTTTGGAGGTTGAAGTAGCCGAGCTTGAGATGATTGGCGAGGATGAACAGGGCTTTAAACAATTTGGCTTCGTCTCCACGAAAGAACGGCTAAAAGCCCGTCGAAAGAAAAAGATCGGCATAGAAGATGCCAGCAACGAATTTACTACGATCCTTAGCTGCTTAAAGTTACCGGAGATTAGAGATGGCACGACCGCAATTGTGAACGCTTGGCGCCGCGGCGAGCCTGGAACCGAACAGCCTTTGCCCGAAGGTGTTGTTATAGAAGAAGTTGTGCACGAACCAATTCCAAAAATAATTACACCAAACCATGCTTTTTATCAGGAAAACGCCCATCGTGCTCTGGTTGGTTCGGGTGCTTAATCTAGGGCTGTTTTAAGAATTTCCAACAACTTTGAAGGCATGGAGTGGCCGGAGAGCTTTTTATAATCATAATCTTCCGGCAGTTCAAACTGATACTTACTAAGTTCCGGATATTTTTTCCCGGCTAGGCGCATTGCCATGCGGGATTCTTTGATTTCGCCGACGCACTCCAGCGGTTTGTCGCCTTCAATACCAAGGAGCTGGCGATAGGTTGGTTCCAAAGCTGGCTCAAGTAGCAGATTGTTTTTAAACAGGGCCTCTAATTTTGCTTGCTCAACAAACGGCGTTAGTGCCAAAAAGACAAAGGCGCATTTAGGGCAGGTGCCATCCCAAAATATCCGGTCGCTGCTATGCACAAAGGCCCGGTTGCAAGAACTAAACACACCGTAATATTTATCAAAACCCCGCTTAGCAAATAACTGGCTGATGTGTAGCTCGCTTAAAGGTCGCAGTAGCGAATAATAGCGGACACTATCCCCAAGCAAGTGTTTTAGATAGCCTTGGAAGTCTTGCTCGTACTCGAGGGATTTAGAGTATTGGTGATTAATTGGCACGCCTTTATATTCCAGGGTCGGCTCGTTGGCCGAACTTTCATTAGACACCACCACGTCTTTGTAGCCGCTGAGCAATGCCACAATTACACCGACACAGGAGAAAATTGCTGAGATGGGAACGTGGCCGTTCATGCCATCCTTCTCGTTGAGACTTAATAATTGGGCGTCCCACTCCCGTTCCACCCAAAAGTGCTTGGTGCCTAGGCGCTTAACCAGCGGGGTTAGTTGGGGGCGGTGGTTGAGGCTCCAGGTAGCGAGATTGGGCTGGCCCTGCAAAAGCTCAGCTGATACTAATGAATCTTTGCCGCCGCCAATGCCCAGGAGAATTCCATCGCTTTTAACGGGTTTAAGTTCCGGTAAACCCTCGACATTAGCCGGGAATGGAACCTCCGAGTGCGGGTCTAGCTGATTGACATAAAAAAACTCACCTAAGCCTTTTTGGTAGGTTTTACTAAAAAAATCCGCCCCGGCTTTATCTAGCTGGCCTTTATCAAACTGAATCTTGGGCGATAGATATGTTTTGTAATAAGACACGCCGGCTATAAAAAACAGCTGTTGAACTGCCCGGTCTAGAGTGACCTCGTCAACTTCTGCCCAGTCAAAATCAAACTTGTACAACTCACGGAAGGTTAGTTTGTCGTCGTAACCATAGGTTAGCTTTAAGAGCTTGGTCTTTTTATCAAGCGAATAATCTTTAAAAATAAAACTACCGTATTTGCTGGTCATAATTTTTCTAGGGCTTCATTAAACTGCTGGCCGCGGTCCTCAAAGTTCTTAAACATGTCAAAACTAGCAAAGCCCGGAGAGAGTACCACGGCGTCGCCATCTCCGGCAAAACTGCCCGCCAGTTTGACGATTTCATCCATATTCTGCGAGGTTGAAAGCTCGTAATTTGTGAACCCGGCCTGGTTGAGGTTCTCGCTCAAGCGTGGTCCGGATTGGCCGATGATTATAACCTTTTTTATTTCCGCCTCGTGATTTTTAAAGGCTGCGGCTAATTCATTAAGTTCCAACCCGCGCTCGTAACCGCCAACAATCATGACTTTACCGCCCGGTATAGCTTCCAGGGCGGCCATGGCCGCTTGGGGTGCTGAAGCGTAGGAGTCGTTATAATAGCGCACCCCAGCCACAACCTTGCGCAGTTCCAAACGGTAAGCCAGGCCGGCAAAGGTGGTTAGAACCTGTCTGGCAGCTTCCGGATTTTGCTCAATCTGCCAAAGAGCTGTCACGGCCGCGCAGGCGTTTTGCCAGTTGTGACGTCCGAGCAGCTTCAGTTCATCTAGCTGGCAAATAGTTTGGCCGCCAATAGTTATGGCGGTACCTTCAACAGTAGCGCCAGGCGCGCGCATGTACGGGACTAACGAGCCGGGGCTAACCTCGGCAATGTGCAGGGAATTTTGGTTTTCACCGTAATAAATGGCAAAATCTTGAGCCGTTTGATGGGTAAACATCTGTTCTTTGGCCTTAACGTACTCGGCAAAATCGGTATGCCAGTCAATGTGCTCGGACTCAAACATTAACAACACAGCAATGTGCGGCCAGTGCTTAACAACAATTAGATGGAAGTTAGCTAACTCCAGTACTACAAAGTTATCAGGCTGGATGTTGTCCTTGAGCAGTTCCAGCGGCGGAATGCCAATGTTGCCGCCGAGGTGCACACGCTTACCAGAGGCTTCCAGCATCTTGGCAACCAAGGTACAGGTTGTACCCTTACCTTTGGTACCAGTAACACCAATGGTGTTTTTACTGGGGCAAACCCTAAGGAACTCGTTGGTATTAGTTGTAACTTTATCTAAAATTCTAGGGTTTCCTGGATTGGCGGCCACAATATCTCGCGGATGCAAAGATGGCGTGCGCACCAGCAGGTCAAAACTATCCAGATCTTGCAGATAATTGGCGCCCAGTTGGCTCTTAGCCCCGGCCGGCAACTCAACACCGTCAGAGTTATCACAAATGGTTAGGTCGTTTTCCGGCTGGTTCCAGTATTCGTAAGCGGATTTACCCTGACCGGCATACCCTAAAATAGCTACACGCATGGTTTCTATTGTAACAGTTACGCTAAAGCTTCCGAACACTAGCTAAGGACAGCTATAACACAATTTTGACAAGAGTATGAGAAATCTCTCAATTCCATTGTTGTTTTTGGGCTAATATTCCAATAAGCATGGAACGGGGAAGATGCTTGTGCTTTATTGGCAATTATGGTTAAGTAGTTGACAATATATAAAGCTTGTGTTAGAATTTGAGTTATCAGCAGTGGGAGCCCTTATTTAGGGTGGAGAACGTAAACGGGAGAAAATATGTCAGACCAAACTGAATTGATTCTAAGCCAGACACCATGGATGAATGATGCTGGTTTTATTGACGAAAGCTTAGCTAATCCTAACAACCCTCTTATGAATGAGGCAGGTTCTATGAGTGCTAAAGCTGCAAGGGGAATACTTGCAGTCACTGTTGTGACCGGTCTTGGCCTTGCAGCTAGCGGTCCAATGGATAGCCTTCTAGGCCAACAGCAAGCCCACACTGTGGAACTCAATGTCCCTGTTAACGTAGCTTCTTGGAGTAATTATCTTTTGAGCACCGATGGTATCAACCCTGATGGTACGGAGTCTTCCTACTCTATCTCCGGCCATGGTTCCTGCTCGCCCTATACTCAAACCGACGGCTTAAACGCCCTGCGCGGAACTTTTAAGCCAACTGAGGATATGAAAGACGTAGAGTTTGCCTTCCTTGGCCAAAACACCGAGTTTGCTAACAACATGGCACTAACCGGTGAAAGCCGCAACGCCAGTATCTATGATGTTTTTAGCCTACCAAAGCCTTCTGCAAAGCCAGAAAAAGCCGGCCAAGTTCTGGCCGACGTATTTGAAAACCAATATTTTGTCAGTGCCCGCCTGGCTGAGAATACAAGCATCGTCAACACTTTCTGCGATAAGCAGGGTGTTGTGCACACACTTGGCGTGCGCGAACTGCCGGCCGGTACTCTCGTAGCTGGTGCCATGATTGACAAGCAAATAACTGCT
This sequence comes from uncultured Candidatus Saccharibacteria bacterium, assembly GCA_964651645.1. Classification (GTDB taxonomy): domain Bacteria; phylum Patescibacteriota; class Saccharimonadia; order Saccharimonadales; family CAZYVW01; genus CAZYVW01. The sequence goes on along the minus strand of CAZYVW010000009.1, from coordinate 10,568 downwards.
CCTGACGGTAAGGTATTCACCGTCTTTAAAAATGGCAAAACCGTAGAATTACAGCCCGACGCTCTAGTTGTAGATGTTAAACTGGCTGACGGCACAATTGCCAAAATGTACGCTACAAACAAAGCTGGTGTTAATACCGACGACGATGCAGAGTCAGAAGTTGCTTGTGAGAACTTAATCAACGCTGCGCCTCCAATTAATACAGAGACTACTCCTTCAGTTCCTGAATCCACTACTAGCACAACTCGCGGACGCACAACTACTACACCGCATAACTCTACTACTAGCACAACTCGCGGACGCACAAGCACTACTCGTAAACCAACCACTACTGTTACAAATGGCACTGTACCGCCTCCTCCAGGCCCTGGGCCAACAGAAGGTGGACCGCCACCAAAAGAAGCCAAGCCAACGCCCGATCAGCACGCTACTTCTTCTACGACCTTTACGACTTCTCCTGGTGAGACCGTAGACCCGCACAATGCCCAGCCGACTACATCGACTACTTCCGTAGCTACAACCAGCACAACAACCCCTGGCTCATCCAGCCCTTCTGCTCCGACCACCACTACAACTATCTCAGCCGGTAGTACGAGCACTACAAGTCAAGCACCATCAACAACAATGGCACCGGTACCAGGCTAAGAAAGAAAAGGACTATAACTATGAAGATTACAAACTACATTAAGAAATTCAAAAAAGCCATTCTAAAGACCGGCCTTGTAGCTGCGGTAATTGTTAGTGTGGCTGTACCTGCAAAAGTACTAGCTGACTGGGGCCCAGTCCGCGCTACTTTTGACTACAACAAGTTTGACGCTACTAAGCTATGTACTGACCCAGCTAATGCTAATAGCCGCTGTGGTTCCTTGACCGGCCCGGTTTTTGACTCATTTGTTAACACCCCAACATACGGCGACGAACGTAACTTTACAACCGTTAGCCCGGCAGACACTTCCCGTTGGACGGAAAGCCTAACCGTTAACCCTGGCGACACAGTTGACGTGCGTGTTTTTGTTCACAACAACGCCAATACCAGCCTTAACGGCAGTGCGCTTGACGGCCCAGGTGTTGCGCTTAATACCAGAGTTCGTTTTGCGATTCCTACCGGCCAAGCTAATGGTATAGACATCGGTGGTTACGTTGGTGCTTCTAACGCTACTCCTGACTTGCTGTACGACACGGCTACGCTTAAGAACGACACCCAAGCCTTTAGCCTGCAGTATGTTCCTGGCTCTGCCAAGATCATCAACAGCGGTCCTTTCAGCGCTGGTGCGGCACTTAACCAAGACGCTAACTTGTTTAACACTACTGGTGCTCTAATTGGCTACAACGCGCTTGACGGTAAACTGCCTGGCTGTTTTGACTACCAAGCAGTAATCATCATCAAAGTTAAAGTCATGGCGCCTTCACTAAGGTTTAGCAAGAAAGTTACAACTCCTGGCTCAACCAATTGGCAGCCGCAAATGACTGCTAAAAGAGGCGACACCGTGTCTTGGCTGCTTGATTTCTCAAATAATGGTAGCGACTCAGACAACCTAGTAACCTTGCGCGATACTTTGCCAACTGGGCTAAGCATCATCCCTGGTTCTATTACTTGGTTTGACACTAACCACGCTAGCGGCGAGGTTTTGCCAGACACTGCCCTAGGCAGCGGCGGCGTTAACGTCGGTACCTACGCGCCTAACGGTGGCGGTTACATCCGCTTTAGAACCAAGATTGACCCTAACTACAACGGTCCTTGTGACATTACCAACCAGGCTTTTGTAAAAGCTGTAAATGTTCCAGAGCTTAATGGTTCAGCTAAGGTTACAATTGAGAATTGTGTTACTCCAACCAATGTAACCCCAACAACTCCAGTAGTTGCCGTCAAACCAGCCGCTCTGCCTAACACGGGTCCTGGCGACATTGCCGAGTTCTTCACAGCAATGACTGCTGGTTCTGGTGCAGCCTTCCACGTCTTCAACAAGCGACGTTCAATTAGCCGCTAAAGCCTTGTGGAAAAGTGGGTGGTAAAATTGTCAAGAATGTGCTAATGTTTAATCAAGCGATTTGACTGACCGCTCTTAAAAACCAAGATAATAATATTTGAAACACCCTTGAGGATATTGAGGGTGTTTCTTTTTTCACCCCTGTTATGGTATGCTTATCCGGTTACAAGATAACTATTATTCTTAAGACTGACTGATTGTCCCGTCGTCTAACGGTTAGGACACCAGCCCATTTAACAATTCATCCTGGAAATTGCCAGATCTGTCACTAGCAATCAATCTTAAGGCTAGCTGATGGTCCCGTCGTCTAACGGTTAGGACACCAGGTTTTCATCCTGGCAATCGGAGTTCGATTCTCCGCGGGATCACCAAGTGGTCTGAAGAATAAATACAGTTGCTCTTGTTCAATACAAACATAAGCGGTTACACTTATATAAGATGGAAACTACTAACCGGGTACCTAATGTGCCCGTCAAACAATTTAAACGTGTAAAAATTATTGCTACGGTTGGACCGAGCACTAATTCTTATGAAAAAATTTTAGAGATGATTACGGCCGGTGCTAACGGCATTCGCTTAAATTTTAGCCACGGTACAGAGGAAGAACGTATCGAGCAGATAAAATGGATCCGTAAAGCCAGTAAGGAATATGGCAAACCGGTGGCCATCATCGCTGATTTGCAGGGCCCCAAGATCCGCTTGGGCGATTTCGAGGGCTTTATTAGTGTGCGCAAGGGCCAGGAACTACGCTTTAAGTTTGAGGCAGATTACCCTGACTCTGGCATAATCCCAACCCAGTACGATCTAAGTAAAAAAGTTAAACGCGGCGAACGGCTGTTTCTATACGACGGAAAAATCCGAACAGTTATAAGTAGTGTTAGTGACGGCATTGTCTACGCCAAAGCCGAAAATGAAGGCGTGCTGCTAAAGCGCAAGGGCATCAACCTGCCGGACACCGACTTTGGCGGCGATGTTATTACGCCTAAAGACAAACAAGACCTGGCCTTTGCCTCAACTCAGGACATTGATTACGTGGCCCAGAGCTTTGTTCAGAGTACTGAAGATGCGCGCAAACTGCGTCGCATCATGCAGGGGTTGAGTATGAAAGCTAAACTGATTGTAAAGTTTGAGACTCGCGCCGCAATTGAAGACATGGAAAATATCGTCAAAGAAACTGACGTGCTGATGATTGCTCGCGGTGACCTGGCCGTGGAGTCTTTGCCAGAATCTGTGCCAATTATCCAGCGCCAGTTAATTGGGCTGTGTATCCGCTACGCCAAACCAGTGATAGTGGCCACGCAAATGTTATTTAGTATGACGGAGTCAACCGAGCCGACGCGGGCCGAAGTTTCCGACATTGCCACAGCCGTAATCCTGGGTACCGATTGTGTCATGCTGAGCGATGAAACCGCTAGCGGCAAATATCCAATTGAAGCCGTGGAAGCCATGAAGCGGATTATTCTTTATACGGGGGCCAACAACCCTATCCAGCAAGTGGTTTTTCCTTTTTCCACTGAACCTACTAAGCAAAATGCTATATCTTCAGCGGTTATTAGCCTGGCTGAAAGAATTGAAGCCACGGCCATCGTGGCGGAAACTGCCTCTGGTGCTACTGCTTTGCAGATAGCTGGGCGCCGACCCAAAATACCAATCATTGCCGTTACCACCAACCACCAGGTAGCTCAGCAATTGGCAATTGTCTACGGCACAAAAAGCTACGTCCGGCCAATGGATAAGTTTGCAGCTACTAAACTAACTAATTGGCTACTGGCCAACAAGGTACTTAAAAAAGGCGATATTATTGTCACAGCTTACGGACATTATCCCGGAGTTGTCGGTACAACTGATACAATAAAGGTACGCGTATTACAGTAAGGAATTTGGGTGGGCATGAGTTTTAATAAAAAAACAATTAAAGACATTGAACTTAGCGGTAAAACCGTGCTGCTAAGGGCTGATTACAACGTGCCGTTGCAGCCAAACGGTCGGATTGCTGATGACTACCGCTTGCACGCCTCTTTGCCAACTATCCAGTACTTGCTGGATAAAGATTGCAAAATTATCATTTGCTCTCACCTTGGTCGTCCGGAAGGCAAGCCCAACCCCAAAGAATCACTTCGCCATATTGCCGAGCGTTTAAGTTTGCTGCTAAAGCGCAAAATTGCTTTTTCACCCAAAGTCACTGGCCCAATGGTTAGTGAAGCTGTCAAAAACATGAAGCCCGGCCAAATTTTAATGCTAGAAAATTTACGTTTTGACCCGGGCGAAGAAAAGAATGAACCCAAATTTGCTAAAGCCCTGGCAGACCTTGCAGATGTTTTTGTTCAAGACGCCTTTGGCGTTGTCCACCGGGCGCATGCCTCAACCCAGGCAATCACCAAATTTATTCCATCCGTTGCCGGGCTACTGCTAGAAAAAGAAGTTAGCACTATAACTGAAGTCATGGAAAAACCCGAGCGGCCGCTGATGGCAATTATTGGCGGGGCTAAAATTGCCGACAAAATTGACCTCCTGGAGCGTTTTATAGACCTAGCCGATGTCGTGGCCATTGGCGGAGCTATGGCCAATACTTTTCTAAAGAGTGAAGGTATTAGCGTTGGCAAGAGCCTATATGACACAGCTGAATTGCCGCTGGCGCGGCGGATTATCAAACGGGCTCAAGCCAAGGCCAAAAAACAGCGGTTTATTTTTTATCTGCCGCAGGACGGCGTGGTGGCAAACAAAATGGACAGTAGCGCCAGAACTCGCATTGTTGATTGGGATGCTCATGTAATTGCCAGCGTGGAGAGCTACCCCAAGCGGCCTGGCCGCGAGTCGGCAATTGTCATGGGTGATGAGATGATTTTGGACATTGGCCCGTTTTCCGGCTCGTTTATTGCGGGCAGTATGCAACTGGTTAATACCGTAATTTGGAATGGCACCATGGGCGTGGCAGAGGTGTCATCTTTACAAAAAAGCCCAGTCGGCCCGTTTGGCCATGGTACCGAGATAATTGTAGACGCTATGCTGGGTCTGCACGGCCACAAACCATTTACGCTGGTCGGCGGCGGCGACACCGTTAGCTATGTTGAACAAGCCGGGTTGACCAACTCCTTTAGTCACGTTTCAACTGGCGGCGGCGCATCCTTAGAACTAATGGCTGGCCGCAAACTACCCGGAATTGAATCACTAGAGAGTAAATGACTGTTATAATGTTGATTAAGCATAAGCAGTTATGAAAAATGCGTAAAACACTTATAGTCGCCAACTGGAAAATGAACCTCAATATTTCTGAGGCTAGTTTAATGGTCCATCGTTTAGATAAAGAGCTGAGAATGTTTAGGGACATAGAGGTTGTGTTGGCGCCGAGCATGCTGGCCCTGCAGCCGGTTAGTCTGCAAATTGACCGCCGTAAGTTTCGTCTTGCCGCTCAGAATGCTTATCAAAAGGATTCCGGAGCTTTCACTGGCGAGGTGTCATTCGACATGCTAGACGAGCTAGTCCACTACTGCCTGGTTGGCCACTCCGAGCGCCGGATTTATTTTGAAGAAACCCTGCCAATGATTAGGGATAAAATGGCCGCGGCTGTGCGTAATGGCATTACGCCAATACTATGCGTCGGCGAGACCCAAAATGAGCGCCGCATGGGCGAAACTCACCAAGTCCTGCACGACCAAATCACGACCGCCTTGCAGAACCTGACGGCTGAAGAGGTTGAGGGTATAGCCATTGCCTATGAACCGGTTTGGGCAATCAGTACTTTTGGCGGCAAGCTAGCTACTCCAGCCGAAGCCAAAAAAGAGATGGATTTTGTACGCAAACAAGTCAGCGAATTGTATGGTGCTAAAGCCGCTAAAGCCGTAAGGGTTTTGTACGGTGGCAGCGTCGATGAGCAAAACATTCGCAGTTATGCGGAGCTTGAAGGTTATGACGGTTCAATTGTCGGCGCATCAAGCCTTAATTATAAAAAATTCTTGAGCCTTGTTAATTCAGTTTTCCAAATGCACCGCGAACGAGCGGTTAAATAGACCTCTCCTTTAATCACAACAGCATTATATAAAGCGCTTTGTTAAAATTAGTTGCACATGAGCGATGATTTATTTAAGGGTTTAAACCCAGAACAAAAACGGGCGGTTGAGACTACGGAAGGCCCACTGTTAATTTTGGCTGGAGCCGGTTCCGGTAAAACCAAGACGCTCACCCACCGGATCGCATACTTGATTGCTGCTAACAAAGCCACGCCTTATAACATTCTAGCCGTAACTTTTACCAACAAAGCTGCCGGCGAAATGCGTGAGCGCGTAGCCAAGCTTATGGGGCAGCCTAACACCCGCAGTTTCCTGCCGTTTGCCGGAACTTTTCACTCCATCTGCGTTAGGATTTTGCGTCAAGATGGTGAGCACGCCTTAATTCCGCGTAACTTTATTATCTTTGACTCCTCAGACCAGCAGATGGCCGTTAAGCAAGCCCTAAAACAACTAATGGTAGACGAGAAAGCTTTCCCGCCACGCTTAATCGCCAGTCTAATCTCCGGGGCTAAGAATGAAATGCTGACGCCAGAAAGCTACGACGGCTTAAATACTTCGCCAGCTGGCCAAGTTGCTGCCAAAGCATATAACCTCTATGAAAAAATTCTTAAAGACAATGGCGCCTTGGATTTTGACGACCTAATTGGCAAGACGGTCAGTTTGTTAAAAGACAACAAAGAGCTTAAGAGCAAATGGCAAAATCAATTCAAGTACATAATGATTGATGAGTATCAAGACACTAACGCCGCCCAGTACAAACTCATCAAACTCTTAACTAACGAAGACCATAATATTGCGGTAGTCGGTGATGACTGGCAATCTATTTATTCTTGGCGCGGCGCTGATTTTAGAAACATCCTAAATTTTGAAAAAGACTACCCTAAATGTACGGTCATTAAGCTAGAGCAAAATTACCGCAGCACCAAACACATCCTGGATGCGGCGCACAGCGTCATTACCAAAAATATGCAGCGCTCGGACAAAGAGCTGTGGACCGATGCCGGCAACGGCCTACCAGTCCAAGTCTTAAGTGTTGGCAACGAGCGCGCCGAAGGCGAAGCCATCATCCGCCGGGTGCGCACTAGCGTTGACGGCGGCAGCCGAACTTATAAAGATTTCGCGGTGCTGTATCGCACCAATGCTCAAAGCCGCGCCATTGAGGAAATGCTGGTCCACTATGGTATTCCGTACCGGATTGTTGGCGGTGTGCGCTTCTATGACCGCAAAGAAATTAAAGACATCATGGCCTACTTGCGCTTAATCTATCAGCCGGAGGATAGAGTTAGTTTTGAACGCATTGTTAATGTGCCAGCCCGCGGCGTAGGAGCCAAAAGTTTGCAAAACTTTTTTGCTTGGCAGATGGCTGAGGGTATGACCCTGACTGCGGCACTAGGTCGGGTTACGGAAGCTACGACCCTAACGCCAAAAGCCGTAAAAAGCTTGGCCGAGCTGAATGATATTTTAGTTAGCCTGCGTAGTGTAATGGCAGAAACCAATGTACCGGGGTTGGTTGATGCTCTACTGCGCCGGTTGGACTACTTGAAATATTTAGACGATGGCACGCCGCAGGGTGAAGCCCGGATTGAAAACACCAAAGAACTTATTAGCGTCGCCCAAGAATATCAAGACTTGGATTTGAGCGGCTTCTTAGAAGAAGTTTCGCTAGTTAGCGACATCGACAGTGCCGACTTTAGCAGCGATTCAATTACCTTAATGACTCTGCATGCTGCCAAGGGCCTGGAATTCCCGGTGGTCTTTATGGCCGGTATGGAAGAAAGTATTTTTCCGCATTCACGTGCGTTGTACGATCAAGCTGAGATGGAAGAAGAACGGCGGCTGTGCTACGTGGGCATGACGCGCGCGCGCGAAGAGCTGTACATGATTGCCGCCAGCTCGCGGCTGCTCTACGGTGGCATGCAACACAATCCACCAAGCCGTTTCTTAGCTGAAATGCCCAATGCCGAAGTTGGCAGTCAAGACAGTGAAACACAATTTAGGCCGACCCAAACCCAGCCTCAAAACATCGAACCAAGGTACGTGCCAGAACTCAATGAGGGTGACAGTGTTAAACACCAGCTCTTTGGGGTTGGCACGGTGCTAGAAGTTGATGGCGACAACGTGGCCGTGTACTTTAAAGGCAAAGGTACTCGAAAACTTAATACCGCCTTCGCCCCGCTAGAAAAACTCTAGTAATATTTTAACTAAAGTGACATAATATATTACATGAACGATTTCGCCCGCCAGTTCGCTGAAAGGCGAACGCAAGAGGCAGGGAACGAAGCTAGAATAAGGGAAGCCCATGAACGCTGGCAGAAAGAAACAGCAAAGGCTCTTGCTGAGCTGGAGGCAAAGAAATCAAAAAGAACAGATTTACGCACCTTTTTTGGTGATGAAGCAGATGTGGCTCTGGGTTTTATCGATTTACTAGAAAGCCAAGGCCGATTTAGAGGAGAGGAACTTAAGCTTCGACAGCCTCTACCCAAAGCAACACCAAGCTTATTTAGTCGCTTAATGCGCATTTCACCACCCACAGTCTATCCAAAAATTCTCGGCTACCCCATTGGGCGCAGATTAATCGGACCAAAATACACACCTCCTTCACATGCTGTGATTCAAAAACGAGTATATTTATGCCAAGATCGTACACTACGTGAAACTTCTTCCGATGAAGGTAGGAATTTTGTTTCCGATCCCCTCACTGAAGATGTAACTCCAGGAATTCAAATAGGCCTGAGTGTTCAAGGTGAATGGGTTGAGGCGCTTGGACAAAGAGACACTAGAGCAAATATATCCGGCTTTACCAGCAGGTTTATTGAAATGGATATTAGGGAACTGCTAATGCAAACCGCAGATTCTGCTCTTCCCAAAGACCCTCACGCCTAAAACTGGCAAGCTCAACATTTGTACCCGTTGTCCTAGGATCGTCAATCTATCCTTTCACCTCTGTTTTTGGTAAACTATTAAACAGTATTTCTACCAAAGCTGAGGAGGGCAAGCTAGAAGCTGTCATGGCTAATTGGAAAATCAGAAAACGCAAAAAATTTGTTACCAAAATGCTACGCAAACACAAGCGCAAGGTCTGGCGGCTGCGCAGTCACCCATTCCTGATACCGGTTAGTACCTTTATTGTGTTGTTTTTTGTAACTAGCGCCGGTTTGGTGTTGATGAACGGCCGGACGGTAGCTACTGATGACACCCACATCGTGGTTTTTACAGTTGATGGTAAACAGCAGACCCTGCCAACTCGCGCTCAGACTGTTGATGATCTTTTAAAACGCGTCAATGTCACGCTGCAGCCTGGCGATATTGTGGAGCCGGCCAAGGAAACGCCAATCTCTGGCGACTACTTCCGGGTTAACCTCTACCATGCCGTGCCGATAACAATTATTGATAATGGTAAAAAAATCACGGCAACTAGTGCTTATAAAGAGCCGCGCGAGATTGTCCAGAAGTCCGGCCTGAGCGTTTTCCCAGAAGATTCGGTCGTAGCTCAGCCGTCTGATGAATTCCTGAAAGAAGGCGTCCTGGGTGAAAAAATAGTTATTGAACGTTCTACATTGGTTAATTTAAATCTTTACGGCGCCGCCTATCCGGTTAGGACTCGCGCTAAAACCGTGGCAGCTTTGCTTAAAGAAAAAAACGCCGTGATTGAGGGCAACAATGTTTTGCCGGCAGACTTAAACACACCAATAACCGAGAACATGCAGGTCTTTGTAGTTAGCCCAGGCAAACAGCTGGAAAGCCGTGAGGAAATTGTGCCTATTCCAAGCGAGGTCGTCAAAGATAATACCCTAAGTGCCGGTACAACGGCCGTTAGACAGCAGGGTAGTGCTGGCCGCAAAGTTGTGACCTATGAGATTGACATCAAAACTGCTAGCCGTAAAGTCATCCAGGAAATTGTTACGGTGGAGCCCGTCAAACAGGTGATTGCCAAAGGTACGCGCAGTATTGTTCTGTCCGGCAGTAAGGGCGATTGGGCGGCCGCAGCCGGTGTGGCCCCAGAAGATTACCTATACGTCGACTATATCATTAGCCATGAATCTGGCTGGTGCCCGAGCAAGTGGCAGGGCCAGGTTGGCTACTGCCCAGGCTACTATACCGAACTGCACGATCCTACGTCGTCCTACGGCTATGGTCTGTGTCAGGCTACACCGGCCGGCAAAATGGCCACCGCCGGCAGCGATTGGCAGACCAATCCAGTCACACAACTTAAGTGGTGTGCAGGCTATGCGCAGGGGCGGTATGGCGGCTGGTCAGGGGCGTATGATCATTGGCAAAATTACCACAGTTGGTAGTCCAAGCATATGACTTGGCGACAAAAGGGACGTACAATTAGGCGATGAAGGATGTAGTTGCAAAGAAATCGTTAGGGCAGCATTGGCTGGACGATGAGCAGTCGCTACTTGCTATGTGCGCCGCCGCTGAAGTGCAACCTGGCGATGTTGTTCTTGAGATTGGTCCGGGCACCGGCAGTCTAACCGCCAAGCTGCTGGAGCACCAGGCGGAAGTTGTAACGCTTGAATTTGATGAAGAGCTAATTCCTGAACTTCAACAAAAGTTTGGCCACTTGCCA
>CAZYVW010000008.1:19167-20367 GCA_964651645.1 uncultured Candidatus Saccharibacteria bacterium | reverse complement strand
ATGTACGAGCAAAATAAAGAAGAAGCTCCAGCTGAAGGCGAAGAAGACAAGAAATCTGACAAAGACACAGCCCAAGAAGGCGAAGTCGTAGACGAAGATCCAGCCAAGTCTGAAGACAAAGACGAGAAGTAAATCTTCCGGGCTTGCCAACGCGTACTCAAACGTTCAGAATTTAGGAGTTAAACCAAGGAGGCAAGTATGGAACCACTAATGCAAACGCTCGTTGCAACTGTTAAGTCTATGAACGATAGCCTCAGCGCTTTAAAAGAAATTCATAACCTCAGCTCTAAACTAAGCACTATTGAAAGCCTGCTAGACAGACTAGTTACCAGTAACGAAAATATGGCAGCTAGTAATACTCAGTTGGCGGATATGATGGGGAAAGCTTGGTCTAACTACGACGAAATCAATAAAGCTCAAACCGTCCGGGCAAAGCGAGTACGTCGTGGCTGATTTCTGCTTGTTAACCTTAACGTGCGCGGACGGTAAAGAAGCCGACAAAATTGCCGACGCTCTGCTAAAAAAACGCCTAATTGCCTGCGCCAAGCAGCTGCCGGTAACTTCTAAATTTTTATGGAAGGGCAAAATTGATAAGAACGAAGAGAGTCTGTTGATTATGGAAAGCCGAATGAAATTATTTGAAGAGGTAGAGAGTGAGGTTACCAAACTGCACAGCTACGAAACATTTGTACTGGAAGCAGTCCCAGTGCTGGATGTCTCACCAAAGGCTAAAGAATGGATGAGCAAGGAGATAGTTGATGCTTGAATCTGAAGTTGATGCCAGATTCAGAGACATGATGATGCACGAGGCGGCGCACGATGAGCGTGTTTATGAGTCAATGGCCTGGTTTTTGGATCGACAAATCTTTGGCGCCACCGAAAAGGAAGTTATGGCTGAAGTTGCAAAATATTATGGCCTTAAATCCGAAGACGCTGAAGAAATTATGAGCATTCAAGATAGTGTGGAAGTAACATGACCAAACGAGATTACTATGAAGTCCTAGGCGTTAGTAAGTCTGCTAGCGCTGACGAGATCAAAAAAGCTTTCCGAAGGCTAGCCGTTCAACATCACCCGGACAAAGAGGGTGGCGACGAGGGTAAGTTTAAAGAAATCAACGAGGCCTATGAAGTTTTAAAAGATTCTGCCAAGCGCCAGCGCTACGACCAGTTTGGCCACGCCGGTGTGGGCGGAGCGTCTGG
>CAZYVW010000008.1:0-19067 GCA_964651645.1 uncultured Candidatus Saccharibacteria bacterium | reverse complement strand
CCAAGCGCCAGCGCTACGACCAGTTTGGCCACGCCGGTGTGGGCGGAGCGTCTGGCGGCGGCAACCCATTTGAGGGCTTTGGCGGCTTTGGTGGTCAAGGCCAAAACATCAACTTTGATTTTGGCGACCTGGGCCTAGGCGATATTTTTGGCAATTTCTTTGGCGGGAGCAACCGCGGCGGCCAACGCCAGCAAAATCGCGGCCGCGACGTTGAAGCCACAATTGAAATAAGCTTTGAGGAAGCCGTCTTTGGCAAAGAAGCTGATCTAAAATTATCCTTAGAAGACAATTGTGAACATTGTAAGGGCACCAGGACAGAACCTGGTTATGAACTCAAAACCTGCGAGACCTGCAAAGGCTCTGGCCAAGTGGTTAGCGTTACTCAAACTATCTTTGGCAACATTCAACAAGCCAGCGTTTGCCCCAAGTGCCAAGGCCGCGGCAAAATCCCAGAAAAAGACTGTACGGTTTGCCATGGCAAAGGCACCAAGATGAAAGCCCAAGAAATTACACTTAAAGTTCCGGCTGGCGTGGACGACGGCGCGGTTATCCGTCTGCGTGACCACGGTGAGGCCGTGGCCAACGGGCCAAAAGGCGACCTCTACGTCAACATCCGGGTTAAACCACACAAAAAATTCACCCGCGAAGGCGATTTAATCTTGAGTGAAGAAACTATTCCGATGGTAGACGCTGCGCTAGGCACGGAAATTAGCGTGGAAACAGTCGACGGCTTAATCAAAATGAAAGTCCCCGCTGGCACCCAAAACGGCACGGACTTTAAACTATCCGGCCACGGTGTGCCGCACCTCAAAAGCAGTGACCGCGGTGCTCATATTGTGACTATTAACGTAGAAACTCCTACAAAATTAAGCAAACACCAGCAACGGTTATTAGAAGAACTAAAAAACAGCGGCTGATTTGCCAATCTATGGCGTAAAAGGTCAGGTATAGACAAGCCGCCTCTCTTTACAAAGCAGTTATCAACTACCTATAATGACATTAAGATGAAAAAACAAAACAGGGAAAAAGGGTTCGTAACACTGCTCTTATTGCTGTTTATCTTACTAGCCGTAGTTATTTTTATGGTTTATTCTAGAGTCCAGAACGCCCGTTAGTATTGCAATATTACCTAAAAAGTGATAAAATATAGATTATGACAGCATTGAACCCCAAACTGTCGGTTATCGGCTCTGCAACAAAGGTCAGCTTCCCTGAATACGGCATAGACAATGTGCCGGCTAAAATAGATACAGGCGCTGACTCTTCTTCTATGTGGGCCAGCAAAATTCAGCAAAAGGGTGATGTGCTTTCTTTTGTACTGTTTGACCAGCAATCGCCTTTTTATAAGGGAGAAGCCATAACCACCAAGAGTTTCTCTACCCAAATGGTCAGAAACTCCTTTGGTCATACGGAAATTCGTTATAAAGTTTCGCTGAAAATTCGTGTTCAAGGCAAGCTTATCCGAGCTCGTTTTACACTAGCAAACAGGGCCGGGAACCGCTACCCAATCCTAATTGGCCGCCGAACACTCAGCAACCACTTTGTTGTAGACGTATCGCGGTCGCAGCGAAAATCCGGCAGCAATGTCCTAATCTTAGTAAATAAGCGGTTTGAGAGTGTTGATAAACTCGTGGCTGGCATCCAGGCCGATTCCAAGAACAATCTAAAAATTACTGTGGCAACCTATGATGAGATTGTCTGTGAAATTGGCGAGAATCTCCACATGCGGTTAATAACTTCTGAAACCGACGTCGCGTCTTTTGACCTTATCTACTTTAAAAACATCGAGCGCTACTCGGCCTTCGCGACATCAATTGCACGCTACGTGGGTTACCGGGGTGTATCTTTTATAGATAGGGCTGTTGCCCAAAACCCAATCAGCAACAAACTGTATCAATACGTTGTGCTAAGAGACGCCAACATCCGCGTACCAAATACGTTTTATGCTACTTTGCCAACGCTCAAACAGTCCTACGAGCGAATACTTGCGACCTGCGGCAAGACCTTCATCCTAAAAGACCCAGAAGGCAATAAAGGCAAGAATAACTTCCTGATTAAAAACAAAGCCGAGTTTGTGGCTGCCTACAAGCAAGCCGAACGCGATGGTTGTAACCTGTTGGCGCAATCCTACATACCAAATGACGGGCACTACCGAGTGCTTGTTCTTGAAAACACTATAGCCTTAGCAATGTTTAGGAAGCGCGATGAAAAGAGCGCCTCTCACCTAAGCAGCAGCTCTAAAAAGGCCGAAGTTAAAATCCTAGATACCAACGAACTGAAGAAAAAAGTCCAAAGCGACTGTATGTTGGCTGCCAGCTTACTGAGGCTAGAAATTGCCGGTGTTGATATGGTTGAGGACAAGACGGACGGTTCGTGGTATTGTTTGGAAGTTAATCACAGTCCCCAAATTGCATCTGGTTCATTTGTTGAAGAGAAACGCAAGGCAATTGCAATGTTTCTGCAGAGTCAATTACTATAGTGTTTTAGTGTTCGAGCGAAAGGAGCAATATTATGCGAATCGCAATTCTATCCAACGGTACCGGCAATTACTCTACTAAGCGGCTCAAGGAAGAGGCTCTTAAGCGCGGCCACGAAGTCCGGATTATTAAGTACAAAGACTGTTACGCCACTATTGAGCAAAGCAACCCTATTGTGCGCTACAAAGGTGAGCTGCTTAAGGACTTTGACGTAATCATTCCTCGGATTGCCAGCCACATGACGCGCTACGGCTCGGCTATTGTGCGGCAGTTTGAGATGCAAGGGGTCTTTACTACCGCCAGTTCCATTGCTATTGTCCGCTCCCGCGACAAACTGCGCAGTATCCAGCTGCTAGCCCGCGCCGGCATTGGCATTCCTAAAACGGTCTTTACCCGCAACTCAGCGGAAATTGATGACTTGATTGATGAAATGGGCGAGCTGCCGGTAGTTATTAAGCTAGCTCATGGCACGCACGGCAATGGCGTGGTGTTGGCAGAAACTAAAAAGGCCGCCAAGAGCGTTATGCAGGCCTTTTACCTAATGGATGACGACGGGACCAACATTTTGCTGCAAGAATTTGTACGCGAATCAGCCGGCATGGATATCCGGGCGTTTGTAGTTGGCAGCCAAGTGGTAGCCAGTATGAAGCGACAGACAATTGATGATGATTTTCGTTCTAACTTGCACCAAGGCGGCGAAGGCACACCAGTAAAACTGACAGATGAAGAACGCAAAGTTGCCATTAAGGCCGCACGGGCCATGGGCCTGTCAATCTGTGGTGTGGACATGATGCGCAGTGAGCGTGGTCCGCTGGTGCTGGAAGTTAACTCCAGCCCGGGCTTTGGTATTGAGCAGGTGACTAACCATAACGTGGCTGAGAAAATTATTGAGTATGTTGAGCAGAATGCCAAAGCTCGTCGAAAAAAAGACCGCGTAGGCGCCTAAATAACACAACATGCCAGCCTGCTCGTCGGCAAAGCCGCCGATACCGCTGGCATTCCTGGCGCAGAAGCAATTTTTCTGCTGTGCTCCTCACTCAAAGTATTGTTCATACATTTCCTTCCGGTGCGCGCAGAGAAAATCACTTCTGCATCCAGCTGTGTCATTTAGGTTGGCCTTAATAAGAAGCTAATCAAAATGCTTCTGGTTTGCTAAGATGTGGATATGACAAACGAAGTTTTGCTAGTAGCGGCAGTCGGCGTACCGGCCGTTGTTTTGTTTTTCCTGCGGGTTAATGGCGCGTTGGCGTTTTTAAGCCTGTGCGCCGGCAGCGTTTTTTTAAGCCTGGCTGGCAACGACACCGGCACCATTGCTTCGTTGTTTTCCAGAAGCAGTATGTCCGAGCCGGCCGTAAAACTGGGCCTAGTAGTTTTACCGCTTACATTATGTTTATTATTACTGCGTAAGAGTGTTTCTTCCTCGAAGTCGCTTTTAAATATTGTGCCAATATTACTAGCCTCAGCCCTGGGTGTTTTACTGATTGAACCATTATTGCCTGGAAGTGTTCAGGCGACTTTATCATCTAGCCAATCCTGGCGGTTATTACTCCAGGCCAAAGAACTTGTAGCCGCCGCCGGTATTGTGGTCAGCTTCTTGTTTCTATTTATGACCAAAAAACACGAATCTTCATTCGGCAAACACCGAAGACGATAAAAGCTTTACTTATTTTGAGTGAGAAAGTGCCACTTTTATGCCCAGCAAAATGAGTGCACCACCCATAAAACGCTCAATTGGGTGCTGGACCTTAGCAAACCTTTGCCTTACTAGCCTGTGTGAGACTATGTAACTTAGGAAGCTAAACCACAAAAAAGTAACCACAGACATCTCTATGCCCATTATAATTTTCATGGCTAAGGGAGTGCTTGGCGAGATTACTAAAGTAAACAGACTTAAGATAAAGAGTGTTGCTTTAGGATTTGTGACGTTTGTAATGTAGCCCATTTTGAAAGACTTGCTACTAGATAAGTCAGTAGTTTGTTTAAAGTCTAGATTTTTTGATTTTGCCGTAGAAGTAATAGCTTTGATGCCAATGTAGATAAGGTAAATTGCGCCAAGTATTTTAATAGTATTAAAAATCAGGATTGACCTAGAGATAAGTACACCAATGCCAGCCAAGCAATATATTACGTGGGTGAGAATGCCAAACCCTAAGCCCAGCGCGCTGTAAATACCGCTCTTGCGTGAATGCGTTAAAGCATTTTTTGTTATAAGAATAAAATCGGGTCCAGGGCTCATTACTGCCAATAAATGTATGCCGGCAACTGTTAAAATCTGCGGCAAGTAGTTCATCTGATAAGTATAACAAAACAAACTTGCAATTGCGCTAACAGAGGTAATCTGCTAAAGTTTCTCAAGTCGAGGGCCCATAGCTCAGCTGGTTAGAGCACCTGCCTTTTAAGCAGGGTGTCGTGGGTTCGAGTCCCACTGGGCCCTCCAAATGTTATTCCTCTTCATCGGCGAATACTACCAGACGGTTAGAAAAGCCATTTTGAGTCTTGTCCCATTCTCCTTGGCAAGTAATAAGATTAAGGTGTGCTTTGCCATCGCTTGAACGGAAAATCTCGGGAGCATACTCATCTGGGTGATATGTGCGGAGTTCACGCACAGCAAAAGCAATGATCAGCCCTTCTGTATCTTGGACGTATAGTTTGTCCCCCTTTTGTAGCGTATGCAAATTATCAAATACTGCCGGTACGCGATTCCTATAGCCAAAGTGTCCATCTATAACGGCGCTTCCGTTTTCCCCGGGACGAGGCCCTTGTTTATACCAAGCAGCCTTAGCGGGGCCTGAGGGTGTCCCCAGTTTACCTTGGGAAGTAATCCCCACGTAGTCCAGGGCAGCATTAACGTTAATCTTCGGGATTTCCAGGCGGACCGGCAGTCCGGGCTCTACCTTTTGCTTGACCCCCTCCCGTTTATAAAGAGCCGTCGTGTCTAAACTTGGCAGGTTTGAAACGCTATGCACTAGGGTTTTTAAGAAATTAAAATAAAAAACACATCCTACAGAAAGGCTGACTACTACCACCGCGCCCGTCTGTATTAATCGTTTTAATACTGTCTTAGGTAATCTCATATAATGCCAGAAGAATCGAGCATATACGATTCTAGCTCTTCATGTTTAAGGCTAGCCATATGGCGTCTACCCCATTAATGCTACATTCAAAACGTGTTGCGCGATTTCTTCCGAGCTAGGTAGAGCGAAAATACGGCACTTATAATCACTGCGGGAAGACCGATATTCCGTAACAACTCACCCTTATCATCAGGGGCAATGCCGGTGTTCGGTAGTCCTGGAACGGCAGCGGCCGCTGCCGAAGAACCACCGGTACCGGTGGCGCATGTTGGTCCGGAAATAGTATTCGCATTTAGTGTTACTGTACCGGCCGATAACGCCAGAACGCGGCCGTTCAAGGTTGCGCCCGTATTAAGAGCGGTAGTACCGTTTTGGGCTACGATGGTTCCAATAAACGATGTGGTCGTGCCGAGAGTAGCTGAACTACCAATTCTCCACCAGAGGTTACATGGGTCGCCGCCGGTAACGGATGAGCCGGATGATGTAATGAGTGTTGATACGGTTTTGAAAATCCAGACGCCGGACCCAGTAAGGGTTAGGTTTCCAGACAGGGTAAAACTGCTGGTAGAGCAGTAGACACCCGGTGCTAGAGGTGAAATCAAAGTTAAGTCTTGCGCGCCGTAGCTGTGGTCACAGGTCTGATCTAGGGTGCCAAACGTGGTAAGAGCATCGGCCTGAGCCGCTATAGCGCTTGCATCATTGGAGTGCGTTCCGCCGCCAGCAGCACACGGACTAGGAAACCCGGTAATTGAAGTGCCTGGACTGACGCCGACCGCTCCTGTGGTGGTCGACGAACCAGTACAGGTTACTGCTGCGCCACCTAAGACAGAATAACCAGACGATCCAGCTAGCGTTGGGGAAGTGCCGGCCAGTACTCCTGCCGGTCTAACTAGACCAAAGGTACAGACAAATGCCATCAGCGCGGTCAATATTGATTTTTTGCTAAATCTTTTCATATTTGAACCGCGCCTGTTCTTTGTATTCCATATTGTTAATCAAAACTAGCTTGATTGTATATCAGTTTGCCCATGGCCGTCAAACGAGAGCTAGGCACTTTGCAATCTGGTAGTTATAGCTTATCTTGGTAGGTTACTAAAATACATGCTCCTTTGCTGGAGTTTTTATTTTATTGTTATGATTTAGCCAATGGGAGCAAGAGGTTTGCACTTCCGGCGGACGAGTTTGCTGAGCATTGGGCTGGCGGCATTTCTGGCCGGTTTAGGCTTTGCTAGGTTTCAAACTTTCCCCGGCTGGCCGGTGGTTGTACTTGCGATTTTTCTGAGCACAATAGCTTATAGAAATAAATCACTCCTTGCGGCTGTGTTCATTTTACTCTGTGGTTTTAATCTGGGCTGGGCAAGGGGAGGGGCGGTCATGAACCAGTTGAGCGAGTACCAAAACTATTATGGCCAAAAAGTTGTGGTGCGCGGGGTGGCAGCCAGCGACGGCGTCTACGCTGATAATTCCCAGTTAGAATTTGATTTGAGCAACTTGCGGGTTATAAAGCCAACACCTGCAAATCTAATAGGCACATTAAAGATTGATGGCTTTGGCGAGAAGGCTGTTTATCGCGGTGACACGGTGCAGGTGGAAGGCAAGCTGTTTGCGACCCGCGGCAGCCGCCAGGCCTTAATAAGCTTTGCTGATATTAAAACTGCCGGCCATGTCTTGCCACTAATCGAACGGCTGCGCCTAAGGTTTAATGCAGGTATGCAAAATGCTTTGCCAGAGCCATTAGGCTCGTTTGGTCTGGGTTTGCTAGTTGGCCAGCGCTCAACCATACCCAGCAGCATTAACGACCAATTAGCAGCCGTTGGCCTAACGCATCTAATTGCTGTTTCTGGCTACAACTTAACAATTATTATCCGGGCGGCGCGGCGGATTTTGGGCAACCGTTCTAAGTACCAGACTTTTTGCGTTTCATTGCTGCTAATTGGGGCGTTTATTTTGTTTACTGGTTTAAGCGCTTCAATTGTTAGAGCCGCTATAGTCAGTACCTTAAGTTTAATTGCTTGGTATTACGGCCGGACAATTAAACCGCTACTATTAATTCTTCTGGCCGCGACCATAACAGCTGGTGCTCGGCCGCTATATTTATGGAGTGATATCGGCTGGTACTTATCATTCCTAGCGTTCTACGGTATTTTAATAATCGCGCCGCTGGTTGCCAAAAGAATGTTTAACAAAAAACCAGCCTCTACACTTAGCATGTTAATTATAGAGAGCATGTCTGCCCAGCTTATGACCATCCCGCTAATCTTGTATATCTTTGCCCAGGTCTCTGCCATTGGTCTATTGTCCAATGTACTGCTGGTGCCGCTAGTGCCATTGGCCATGTTGCTGTCTTTGGTTGCCGGTCTAGCCGGCATGCTGATTCCGGCTTTTGCCGGTTGGCTTGCCTGGCCAGCGCGTTTGGCTCTAACTTATATGTTAGACCTAGTTAGTTTGTTAAGCCGCGTGCCGCACGCTTTACTGCAGCGTTCACTAAGATTGCCAGCTATGGTGTTCATGTACGCGTTGGTTGCCCTTGTTTCATTAGTGCTGTGGCATAAGACGAGGCTCAAGAATGCTATACTAACAGATGAAGAAACCGTAGAACTCGAAGGAGCATAAAGTAATATGTCCGGGCATAGCAAGTGGAGTACGATCAAACGCCAAAAAGCCGTTACCGATGCCAAGCGCGGCGCGGCCTTTACTAAGTTAGGCAACTTAATTGCCATTGCCGCCCGTAGTGGCACTGACCCGAGCATTAACTCGACTCTGGCCATGGCTATAGAAAAAGCCAAGGCTGCCAATATGCCACTCAATAATATCGAGCGCGCCATCCAGCGAGTAGCCGACAAAAATGCCGCCCAGCTAAATGAAGTCTTATACGAAGGCTACGGGCCTGGTGGCGTGGCGATTATGGCGGAATGTGCCACTGACAATCTTAACCGCACTTTGCCGGAAGTCCGCCTGGCGTTTTCTAAACACGGCGGCAATTTGGCAGAGAAGGGCGCTGTGGCCTTCCAGTTTGACCACCGCGGGATGATTAGGGTTAAAGGCACCGGCGACGAGCTGATGCTAACTGCTCTGGACGCTGGTGCTAATGACGTTCAGGAAGAAGAAGGCGAGTCGGTGATTTACACGGCGCCAACCGACCTCGCCCGAGTGCGCGATAGCCTAAAACAAGCTGGCGTGGAGGTTGTTGAAGCCGAGCTAACTTACGTGCCCAATAACACAGTGGAAATTACAGACAAGGAAACGGCCGGTAAAATAATGCGCCTAATGGACGCGCTTGATGAACTGGACGACGTCACGGCCACGCACACTAACTTTGATATTTCGGAAGAATTGATGGCTGGCTAATATGAGAATTTTGGGAATAGACCCGGGAACAGGCATTTTGGGGTTTGGGGTTATAGACATAAATCCCCAAGGCAAGGCAAAGCTGGTTGATGCCGGTGTTATAAGAACACCAGTCAAACAAGCCGACAGCTATCGCCTGGAAACTATCTACAACGAGCTGACGGAAATAATTAAACAGCACAAACCGGAAGAGTTGGCTGTAGAAAAGCTGTTTTTTGCCCAAAACGTTACTACAGCTATGAGCGTGGCGCAAGCCAGGGGAATAGTCCTGCTCTGCGGCCAGCAACACAAATTAAAACTGTCTGAATACACCCCCCAGCAGATCAAACAAGCGCTATCCGGCTACGGCAAAGCCGACAAAAAACAGATTCAGGAAATGGTGCGAGTTGTCCTAAGTCTCAAAGAAATCCCCAAACCAGATGATTGCGCTGATGCCTTGGCGGCGGCCATCTGCCACGCCATGCAGCGCAAACTCAACACCATGTGAGGCTCTGCGAATAAACAGACTAAGACGAATCTTTGACATCTGTTGTATACTTAGGGAGCGTAAGCAAAAAATAAAAAAGTGAAAAAACACACCAAAAAAATTAAGCGCCGGCTGTTGTTTTGGCGCAAGCCGACTAAACGTCACCCGGCAGCTAAACGTAAGCCAGCTACCAAGCGTCGTTGGCATAGCAATCGACCGCTGGCCGTACTGAGCCTATTGATGGCCGGCGAGTTATTGCTGACGTTGGTAGCTAGTGCTCACGCCTCCGTACTAACAATTAACGGCATAGTCCGCGGTGTACCACCGTCTCAGCCGGCAGTTATTACCAGCCCGGCCGACGGCTCAACCGTTACTGAAATCCCAATTACCGTGTCTGGTACCTGTCCGTCCGGTAACTTTGTTAGAATTTACCGCAACGGTGATTTTGGCGGCGAGACGGCCTGTGCCAATGATGGCACCTTCAGCCTTCAGATGGATCTAAACATTGGCCAAAATAAACTGCTGGCTAGAATCTTCAACCCTGGCGAAGCCGAAGGGCCCACGGCTAGTCCAGTCACCGTTTATTATCAACCGCCGGTAAATACACCGGCCAGCATACCCGCAAACACGTCTCCTACCACATCCTCAGGTGGCTCAATCAAAGCCTCTGCACAACTGCTGCTGACCAGCAATGACGAATTCCAATCGTACCCGCCTGGGTCAAATATACAGTGGCCAATCATCATTCGCGGAGGCGATGGGCCATATTCATTAAGCGTTGATTGGGGCGATGGCACCAATAGTCTGTACAGCCTTAAACAAGCCGGTACGTTTACACTCCAGCACAAGTACAAAAACGAAAATCCCAAGACCGGCCACTATCTTATCCAAGTCAGAGCGGCCGATATTAATCAACAACAGGCCTATCTGGCGCTAACGGCTCTAATTACTAGCAAGGTGGCTGTGGCGCCGCTAAACATTGGCATTATGGCCTTTGGCCACACTTTGGCGGATTTCGTCCGGGCCTTGGGCACTTACTGGTTGGCTTATACTGTAACGGCGCTGATGTTGGCTAGCTTCTGGTTGGGTGAGAAACGGATGCGGGAGTTAGACCGCAAAGGCGGCCTGCGCCTCGCAAAGCGGTAATCATTAATTTGTTACAATTTTGCTTGTGATTAAGCTGCCCAAACTACGTAGTAAAAAACGGCTTGGCCTACTGCTAGGAGTAGCAATCATTGTGGCTGCAGCATTTATTGGCTTCAAAATGATCAATAGTCCGGCTGAGGGCGCCATTAAAAATGTTCTGCCAGCGGCCGCGCCTAATGAGCCAAAGACTAGTTACATTGAAAAGCAAGGAACGTACATAACATTTAGCTACCCTGATAAGTATGAAGATAACAAGGCGGCCAGGCCAACTAATACAGACCTTGAACATTTTCTACTACTCGGCCGCCAAAATGGCGCGCGCCTGCTGGCAATAACGGTTACGCAGCTGCCGAGCGGCAAATTAATTGACGATTCTGGCTACTCTTTCCGCCTGAACCACAAGGAGACTTACGTGCAGTCCACTACCAAGTTGCCAAATGGCCAAACAGCGATGATTATGGCCAATCAGACAGTCAACTTTGAAAAAACTGCCTTTATAATGTATGGCACTAAACTAGCTAGCGTCGCGCTTAGCTCGGCCGGCGGCCAACAGGACGAGCTGCAAACTGAATTTGACAGCATTGTTAGTAGTGTGACCTGGAAATAGTTAAATAAGATAAGCGCATTGACAGTTCACCGAATAAACATTACTATTTTCTAGAGATAAAACTAATAAACAAAACTATACATGAAGTTATTTAGAAAATTCGGATTACTGAAACGTGTTCTGCTATTCACAATGGTGTTGGTGCTGGCGTCTTTCTCTCTCCTAGCGCAACCAGCTAAAGCTGCTAACCTAACACATACTTATGTCCGTCTCAACCGCATGGCCGGGGGCGCCACAACTTCTTTTAGATTAGTGTTTACAACCGTTGGCGCTGGTGCCACCAGTGTGTCAGTTAACTTTACGGCTGCCTGGGCTAGTGCCTCCGGTGTCGTTAATGGAACCCAGACTGTTAGCTCGGCCAGTTGTGCCTCAGAAACCGGCGCGACTGCCTTACCGGGCTCAATTACCGCCGCTGGCGCAAGCAATACCGTTACCATCAGTAGCGTTACGGCCTTAGCGGCCACGACGGCCTACTGTGTTGACTTAACTTCGGCAACAGCTGTCACAGACGCTGCCGCTGGCGAGTATTACCCCGTTGTGACTGCTGGCAGTGACTCAACCACAATTGCGGTTAGGACAGTCACTAGCGACCAAATTCAGATTAGCGCCGTTGTGCCACCAACCTTTAACTTTGTACTGAGTAGTAACTCCGACTCATTCACTGCCAACTTATCACCCGGCACCAAGCAACAAACGAACGGCCGAACCGTGCAAGTCAACACCAATGCCAGTTCTGGCTGGTTAGCTTGGGCTTATAACACTGACTCAAATGGCCTATTCTCCACAGCTCAAAGTAAAAACATTGCCCCAACCACACCAGGTACCAATGTTGATGTTGATGCTGCGGCCTCAACCGAGCAGTACGTCTGGGGTGTCTATAGTATTACTCAGGGCACTGGCGCTGGTACGACCTCGGCCGACGCGGCGTATGACGCCACTGGTGGCACCAACGAAGGTAGCGGTGTTGATACGTCCATACGTAAAATTGCTTCTTCTACAGGCACGGCTCTTAACGCGGTCTTTACGCTTAAAGCCAGCGCCACTATTTCTGCCATCACCCCAGCCGCAACTGACTACTCCGACACGATTCAGGTCATTGGTGCCGGCAACTTCTAGGCAATAAAAATACCCTGAAGTATACTGTAAGACAATGAGACGGAATTTAAGCTCGGGGGGGCTGTGGCTACTGACTGGGTTGTTGCTGTTATTGCCAATCGCTGGTTTTGTAGCGCATGCCAGAGCCGCCAGCGGCGAGCTAAATCTGACTGCTTCGCCCTTGCCAATTACTCTATCAACCTTGCCTGGCACCACAGTTACGACCAAGCTAGAGATTAGAAACAGCGGCTCTGAAACCGAAAGCCTAAAAATCAATCTGCTCAAGTTCGGTCCTTCGCCGGTTGACGGCGAACCGCAGCTAATGGAACGCCAGCCTGGCGATGATTACTTTGATTGGGTTAAATTCTCGGAGCCAAGCTTTAGCCTGGCACCTAACGTTCAAAAGACTATTACAATGACAGTTAAAGTGCCATCCTCAGCGGCGCTTGGCTATTATTATGCCGTGGTCTTTTCCCGCGCCAACCCCAACAATCCAGACGACGGCAAAACTGGTCTTAACGGCGGGCTGGCAACCTTGGTGGTTTTGGAAGCCAAAGTTGCCAATGCCAAACGCGAACTTTCGGTTGCCGAATTCAAATCCGCCAAGCGTTTGTATGAGTATTTGCCGGCTAACTTTGAGATTAAATTTGCCAACACCGGCAATATTTATGTGCCGCCCTTTGGCAACATTTTTATTAAGAAAGGCTCCAAGGTGATTGAGACGATTGATATCAATAGCGGCAGGCGCAACGTCTTGCCACGGTCAAACCGAATCTACACGGCCGCATGGGACAAGGGCTTCCCGGTATTTCAGCTACAAGCGGACAAACACTCCAAACTAAATTGGGATTTTACGCACTTGCAGAACTTCCGGTTTGGCAAATACACGGCCAACCTAGTTGCAGCTTATGACAATGGCAAGCAGGACGTGCCGCTGGAAGCAACAGTCTCATTCTGGGTTATTCCTTGGAAGCTTGGCTCGCTCTTCTTGCTGATTTTTGGCTTAATCGGCTTTGTAATTGTCAGCTGGATACGCAAACTGGCGGGTTTTGCCAAGAAACGAACTACAAAGCACAAAACCCCTGAGTCATAGCTAGAACATAACCGTTATTCCTGATATAATTTCGCTTAAGCGACAGGGAGACATGAGGGGAAAACTCGAAGATTTATTGACGCGCGAGATGAATCGCAAGCAGTTCCTGCAATATATGGCTGGACTGATGATTGTACTGCTTGGTTTTCGTAATCTTATTGAAATGTTAACCCGTTATGACAAGCAATCTAGTTCTCCCAGCATCAAGGCCGACCACGGTTTTGGTACTAGGCGGTTTGGAAATTAGTCATGGTAGGGCAGGCACGTAATGACTGAACAACGTCTGCCGATTGTTAATAGCGATGATGGTGTGTGGGGCGACATCATTCGTCAGTACATAATGAAGGAGCATTATAACGACGACACGGATAATGCTGCTAACGGCGGGCATAAAACCATTACCGTACGGGCTGGCACGGCTACAGCCGGCTCGGCGCCGGTTAAGCTGACATCCGGTACCCTAATGTCTAGCGCCGAGGTCGGCGCGTTAGAGTTCAACTCTGACTTTTTATATTTTACGATTACGACGGGTACCAATCGTAAAAAGGTCGCGCTTTATGATGACTCGTCCGGCGCTACCGGCGATATCTACTACCGCAACTCATCTGGCTATTTTAGCCGAATTGGCATAGGCAGCGACGGCAAAATACTAAAAGCCTCTAGCAGCACGCCGACGTGGGACTACGCCACATTTGCTACTGCCAGCAAAACTACCGATTACACTGTAACCAACTCTGACACGGTTATTTTTGCCGACTCTACTAGTGGCAATGTCACGATTACTTTGCCGGCTGCCAGCGGCTTGTCTGGCTATCGTTTTTACGTCAAGCGGATTGACGGCTCAGCCAACACTGTTTCCGTTGCTCGCACTGGCGGTGACACCATAGACGGCCAGACAAGTATTTCCATGCCACTGCAGTACATGTCGCTGACTCTCGTCTCCAACGGTTCTAACTGGTATATAATCTAGGGTTAGATGACTTATATTCCACCTGTTAATGGGGGCAGGATTAATGCCACAATCGGCGGCAACACCGCTGGTGCCGGCGCTTTGGTGTCTACTGGCACGATGTTTATGGCCGGCGGCAATAACATTACGCTGTCGCAAAACGCCAACTCCATCACTATTTCCGCTCCCAACGCCGTGGCCCAATCCAATCCAGGAGCCAGTGCTAGCAATGGCTCATTCTCCTTCCAGACACTCAACTTTAGTAATGCCAACAACGTTACTTTTGGGACCAGTGCCGGTGGCATTATTAGTGCCTCTGTACTAGCCCAATCAGTAGAAACCCAGGCTCTTGGTATGGCAACCTCTACCGCCGGAGGCGGTACTGGCGGTACTAGCGGTTCAGCCAGTGGTGGCCAAGTCACTTACAACTATTACGCCGGGTCTAATATTACGCTCAGCCAATCTATAAATGGCGCAGCCGGTAGTTTATCAATTTACGGTACTTCAGGCGCGGCACAAACAGTAGAGACCCAACGACTGGGGATGAACTCATCAACGGCGGGTGGTGGTACTGGTGGCACTAGCGGCGTGGCCAGCGGCGGTCAGCTAAGCTACCAATTTTATGCAGGTTCCAATGTTACCTTAAGCCAATCAATCAATGGCCAATCAGGCAGCCTCTCCATCTACGGCACTTCAGGCGCTGCCCAGACAGTGGAAACCCAAGCCTTGGGCATGGCAACATCAACCGCAGGCGGTGGTACGGCTGGTACGAGCGGCTCGGCTACCGGCGGCCAAATTGTTTATAACTACTACGCTGGTTCCAACGTAACACTTAGCCAGTCTGTTAACGGCGCATCAGGTAGCATGTCTATTTATGGTACTTCTGGAGCGGCACAAACAGTAGAGACCCAAAGGCTTGGAATGAACTCCTCAACCGCTGGCGGTGGAACTGGCGGTACAAGCGGCGTAGCCAGTGGCGGCCAGCTGTCGTATCAGTTTTACGCCGGTTCAAACGTAACACTCAGTCAATCAATTAACGGGGCGTCCGGTAGCTTATCAGTCTATGGTCCGAACGCAGCCGGTATGACTAATCTAGTATTAAGCGCGAACAACACTTCAACTGCTGCCTCATCGTACACTTTTGCCAACTCTAATGGAGTCAGCTTCAGTTTGGGCACTGGTGCCAGTGCTGGTAGTATTATCGCCACAGTAGCCACTAACTACCAATCTCAAGGCGCGTATTTAACCACCGCTATGCAGTCCAATGCTGCAACTATCTCAAACATCAACTTATCTGCCGGTACTGCTTCTGTTAATGCGTCTGCTTTCACCTTCGCTAATGCCAACGGACTGGCGTTTGGTCTTGGAACAGGAGCAAGTTCCGGCAGTATTACGGCATCCTATACCGTGCCAACTCAAAGCGTTGTGCCTGGCATTCAGTCCATTCAGGTTAGTAACACAACGTATACCACCGGCAACGTCATCTTCTCCAACGCCAACGGCCTCAGCTTCGGCTCCAGCGCCGGCGGGGCGGTAACGGCCTCTTACACCGTCCCAACCCAATCAGTGGAAACCCAAGCCTTGGGCATGGCAACATCAACCGCAGGCGGTGGTACGGCTGGTACGAGCGGCTCAGCTACGGGCGGACAGATAGTTTATAACTACTATGCTGGCTCCAATATTACTCTTAGCCAGTCCATCAATGGCTCGGCCGGTAGCTTGTCTATTTATGGAACTTCGGGCGGCGGGGGTGGAGGAGTAGCTATCGGCGACGGTGTAGTTACTCTTACGAACGGTACTGCTATGTTTAGCGACGCCAACAATATTAGCTTTGGCTTGGGAGTCGGTGCGTCTACAAGTATTATGACAGGATCAGTCCCGGCAACTTCTAGCTTGTCGGCCACCGGAGCCCTCCAAATTTCCACCAATGGAGCCACCATCTCACTGGGAGTCTTGCCGGACGCCGGAGTAAGCAACCGATATTACGAGAATGTATACGGAGCCAACAACGTAATAACGGTTGCTAATGCCACTCAGTTTTCAAAACGACCCTACATAATGCCGTTCAGCCTTGGTCACAACCTAAGTCAGATGCGTTCCATAAAGTGGTACCTCTCTAGGTCAGCCGGGACATCGCTGAACATGACTGCCGGTCTGGCTATCTACTCGGCCAGTAACTCCACGAAACTTAACCTATTTGCTTCCGAGACCTTTGCCATATCACACAGTACTTCGGCACTTTGGTCAGGCGTCAGGGAGGTAAACATTGGCCTAACCAGCATCAGCTCGCTGAGTCTCTCGGCCGGTGACTGGTGGCTGGGTATGTACTTCAACGGATCGGCTGACAACACGGCCGTCCAGCAGTTTGGCTTGTTCGGGGTCAACCGGGGTATCTCCGCGGTTTCAGGTTCCATCTTTACTGGTACTAACAACTCGTCGGGTACATCGGCAAGCAACCTGTTCGCCCCATTTGCCGGGCTGTATTCGGCAACTACGGCAACCAACGTTGCCTTCCCCTCTGCCATCGGTCAGTCCGACCTCACGGGTGGTGCCGGGGCCGGTATATCACCACTTATCTATTTCCAGATAGTCACCTAGCTATGAGCATAGAGGAAACCTATTATATTGACGGTTCGGTAGTGGCTCCGGCCACATCCGGGAGCTGGACGACTATAGCCAATGCGTTTGATGGCAATACGGGGACTTTTGCTCAGGTGCCAGGAGGCATAACTCCGGTGCCTACTATGACTGGGGCCGGAAACGCTGCGCCAACCACCGGACGAGGTAATGCCATTATTTCTTCAGTTACTTCCAGGGCATTTAGCAGTTTCAGTGGGGTAACGCCACCTGACTTAAATTACAGCATCAAAGATAGTACCTTTGCTACAACCTATGCTACCTACTTTGTGTCAACTGGGTCGAGCGGATATAATCCACTAACTACCCTGACTCCACCCGGTGGTGGGTGGACTTGGGCATTGGTGCATGATATTGGATTGTCAGTCGCACCAACCTCCATCGGAGGGGCCACAAGCCATGCGAGTGTCGCCAGGGTTGAGATTATAGTTACCTATGACTGGATCAGCGATACTCCGGCGGTGGCTTGGCTTAAAGCATAAGTGCGTAAACATGTTATAAGATACACTGCCACACCTGTTGGCGTGATATACTAAACAAAACAAGCGTGAGAAAAAAGGACCTATGCCAAAACCGGCCATTCTAGTACCCGAAGATACGGGTATCCATAATAACAGCGATTACGTGGGGCGTCTGGAGAAAGAAAAGACGTACCGTGATTTGTCGACTATTATCGTCTGCCCCACCCGTGGGCTGATTCCGGCTCGCATTGTGCAGAACTGGCAGGGGCTAATCAGGCCGATGAACCAGAAGGTAATCGGGCCGCTCTTCATGGAAGGTATGGAGGTGGGCGAGGCATACAATGAAGTTATCAAAATGATTCTAGAAAATCCGGAACTGAGCAAGTACAAGTTTATTCTGACGCTCGAAGAAGATAACGCTCCGCCGGCCGATGGTCTCATGAGACTGTACGAATCAATCGATGATTATGATGCGGTTGGTGGCCTTTATTGGACCAAGGGCGAGTCGGGACAGCCTATGTGCTACGGCGACCCCAAAGTTATGCCGCTTAATTTTATTCCGCAAGTGCCCGCACCCGACAGTATTACGCCTTGCAATGGTTTGGGCATGGGCTTTACGTTATTTAGGGTGGAAATGCTTAAAGATAAACGATTTGACTATGGCAACTGGTTTAAAACCAAACAAGAGGTTACACCTGAGGGCGGTGCCCGGGTCTATACACAAGACTTATGGTTTTTCCAGCGAGCCCGTGAACTAGGTTATAAATTTGCTTGCGACGCTAGAGTAAAAGTGGGCCACTACGACGCAGACGCACAATTAATGTGGTAAAGGAGATTATAGTGCCCACCAAGAAGAAACCAATCAAAAAAACTACTAAACAAAAACCTGTTAATAAGTCTATTAAAAAGCCAGCTAAAAAAGCCGAGGTTGTTCTAAAGTTATCATTGGCCTGTGGTGACAGTAAGCCAGACGGGTTTAAGGGCGTTGACATCGTCAAAACCAAGTCTGCGGATTACGTTCAAGATCTTTTGAAATTTCCATGGAGGCAATTTAAATCTAACTCGGTTGATGAGATTGAATGTACTTGTTTTGTGGAACACATTCCACATGGTGATAGCCGCCACGACCCATTCTTTAAATTCTTTGATGAGATTTACCGAATCCTTAAACCGGCCGAGTTCGATCCCAATAACCCAAACATTCCTATAAAAGGCTTTGCTCGTATTTCTTGCCCATACTATTCCAGCATGCGGGCCTGGCAGGATCCCACTCATCACCGCGCTATTTCTGAAGCCAGTTTTTTGTATCTTAATAAGCAGTGGCGGATAGACAACAAACTAGATCACTACCCAGTAACCTGCGATTTTGACTTTAGTTATAGCTACGCTATCTCACCGGAGTGGCAAAACCGCAATCAGGAATCACAAGGCTTTGCGCTTAGGAACTACATAAACTCAATTTCCGATATTCAAGTCCAGCTGGTAAAGCGCGGGTAGGCAATGAAACTGTGGGAGGGAATCAAGCGGACCTTGTTAATCAGCTTGATACTTATTCCGTTATTGGTGGTTCGAGCCCATGCCGAAGACGCCAAGCCTCGCGGCTTATTGGTTGGCCCGCAGAAAAATTATGTTTCAGTCACAGCTGGAACCAACCAAAAAGGCTCAATCGATATTGCTAACCAAAGTGCGGCTTCGATGGATGTAACACTTTCCG
>CAZYVW010000007.1:0-20930 GCA_964651645.1 uncultured Candidatus Saccharibacteria bacterium | reverse complement strand
GAACCGGCAACCCTCTGATTAACAGTCAGATGCTCTACCATTGAGCTACTCCGGAATAACTAGATTATTCTAACTGTTCCTCTGTTACCTGTAAACACGCTAGGGTCATTTGATATGATAAGTAAATGTCCAAACAACAACTCGCCGAAGGCGTAGTGCATAAAGTTCCGGATGATTTGCGTAAAGCCCTATTAGCCGACGAGTCTGCCTTAGAAAGGTGGGAAGACCTGACGCCGTTGGCGCGCAATGAATGGATTTGCTGGAATATTACCGTCAAACAACCAACAACCAGAAAAGTCCATATTAAACGGACTATCACAGAATTACAGGCAGGCAAGCGCCGCCCATGCTGCTGGGTCGGTTGTCTCCACCGCACCGACAAGAAGATAAGCCCGTCTCAGAAATGGGTGCTCAGTAGGCAATCCAAATAGTTGATATACTAAACTCATGCAAAAAATAGCCACCCGAGTGTTCATATGTGCATCAATTGCGTTTGGGGTTTTAGGAATGCTAATGATCCTAACTAACGCTACCGATGCCGGCCCAGACCCAACGAGCATCCAAAGAGTTGTATCAAAGTTATTTATGTCCACTGTCTTTATTATCCTGCCGTCGTTTGCCCTAAGCGTTGCCGGCAAATACCTAAACGGCAAATCTTAGCCTGAAACTTCTGTAAACATGAAGCAGCTTATTCTCGCCTCCAGTTCGCCAGCCCGCAACGACCTGTTAACCAAGACAAAATTTCCTTTTAAGGTTGTGCCAAGCAATTATGAAGAAGACATGACGCTCAAGCTAAAGCCAGAGGCGTTGGCTATTTATCTGTCCCAAGGCAAAGCCAGAGACGTGGCTGTTGGCCGCAAGAACGCTGTAATTTTAGGCGCAGACAGTTTCGCGGTTTATAAGAACGAGCTTTTGGGCAAACCCCATACGCTGGCTAGAGCTAAGGAAATGCTTACTATGCTGAGCGGGCAGTGCCACTCATTTATTACCGGTTTTACAATTATTGACGCCGACAGCGCAAAAGAATATTCCGCTTCGGCCGTAACCAAAGTTTATTTTAGAAAACTCTCAAGCCAAGAGATCGAAAATTACCTAGCCAAAGAAAACGTGCTCAAGAATGCCGGCGCCTACCGCTTGCAAGACTTGGGAGCCACCTTGGTGGAGAAGATTGAAGGCGACTACAGCAACGTACTGGGGTTGCCGATGCCCAAAGTCACCCAAGCCCTCAAAAACTTTGGCATTAACATTCTTTAGGCAAGCAAGCTTTGACGAAACACCACTTTTGTGGTATTTTTTTGCCCTATGACAGAGTTTGCACACGATGCTGCTTTTCTTCCGTTACCACCTAGGTCAATTACTCCAGAGATGAGTGTTGGTGAGGCAGAGACAATATTAGAATGTCGGTTATTTTATGCCCAAATGAATGTCGCGGCTAAGACTCTAGAAGTTCAAAGTCTTGAGCATCATGTAGCAACCACCCAAAGACACGTCAACGTTCTGCGAGAAGTGTTGCTTGAGCTTATCAAGTCCTAATTAACCACCGGCCTGGCACCATAGACCAAACTTCAACTTCTTTGACTAAATACTACTTTTGTGGTATTATCTAGTTTATGTCCACCCCTGTTTCATCTTTAGACATTGTAGCCAACCAAGAAGCCAAGGCCTTTACTTACATGGGTCTAGACGATTTAGGCGAGGCTACTCTTCCTGAACTTGGGAACTTTATTATTGATAGGTTTGGTCTTGGGGACGAGAGCACATTTAATAGAATTGGTGGCTACGCAGTAACTTTTACGGCACACGGCTTTGCAGAATTAGATATGAAGCCAAGTAAGCATATTAACCGGGTTGTTAGGCATTTCAGAGCCCTGCAACAAGACAACACAATTCCAGAAGTTGGAGCCATGCTAGGCTGGTCAAGTGAACATCCATTCCCGCTGGAATGGTTTATGGGAGCCTCTAGCTCGCACGCCTCGAGGGCCCCAACTAATAGTATAGAAATATTGAAAGCGGCTGTTGATGGCGTTGCTATCTCAGACATAGTCTGTTCAGGTTACGCTATAGAAAGCGCTAATAACTCCAGGCTAAAGAGCCTGATAGACAGAAAGGTAGTTATAGAAGACGATTCACGCAATGTCTTTACTATTAACGACCCGACTTACAGGGGTAGAATGGTTCCTTTTGAGCAGTTAAGGTTTGAGCCAAAACATGTTTATACCACGTTGCAGATAGCTAAGGAATCATACCCAGACAGACAGTGGAAGGTTGACGAACTACTAGAATTTTCTTTATTACTACTGCCTCAAAACTTGCGTGAAAATGAGGCACTCAAGAAAGACTTGTTAAGGCTGTTTTCTAAAGCGGCATCTGCCGGCAACCCACTTTCGTTTGGTAAATCAATAAACAAAATAGATTTTTCTACAAAATATATAGAGGTAGCAGACCAATATAAAGAACCTGTCGTTGATTTAGTACAAAGGGTTGAACGGCTTAGGACAAGTCCAGCTCATAGGAAATCATACAGAGACAACGCTTTTGATATATATGAGGATAAACAAACAGCCAAAGGCCTGATTATAAAAGGCTCCGAAGCCTCGCCGTGGCGCGGCAGTAACCAGTACAAGGCAGCTGCAACCAGCAATTAAGACGCTCATCTCTTGTGCTTCTTTGACGAAATGCCACTTTTGTGGTAATGTTTACTTATGAATGGCTGGATTGTTGCTGAAAAGTTAAGAGAAAGGCCGCCAGAGACCTTGCTCATAGAGCCCTACGTACCCGACTCTGGCGCTCGGGGCTATTTTGCAGCCAGAGACGCAACCGAAGCCCTGGAAACCCACCCTGGGGATCCTGAAGCCAACGCCCGCTCACTGACTAGGTTTATCCTTAATCATGACCCGTCAGCCTTAGATGTAGTACCCTCTATGACCAACCGCTATCAACAGGCGGCTGGTTTTATGGACAGATACCCCAGCGGTCAGGAAAAATTAGCAGAAGTAATTCTGGACAGATTTATAACGATCCACCAATGCCTGGAGGAAGGCTTTGTACCTCAGACGACTAATACTATTATTTTCAGCGATCCGAAGCGCCCGCCAAACCAAATGCTTGACGGCAACATGACCCAACGCTTAAATCTACCTCCAATCATCCAAGCCAGATCTCTTGTCTGGAATGAGTGGGCGCAGCAGAAAATCGAAGACGGCCAAATGGGCAAGCTTTTTACTGATGAAATTTACCGGCACGGTGTAAAAGTTGCCAATGGTGACCTACTACCAGCCGGTAACTTGTGGGTAGAAGTAGGCGAAGGTTTAGCACGGATACGCGGCTACCACCACTGGGCATCTGAACTTGAAGTTGCCCTAGGCTTGGGCGGCCGTGATTATGACGATGACAGTCTGAC
Organism: uncultured Candidatus Saccharibacteria bacterium; assembly: GCA_964651645.1. Classification (GTDB taxonomy): domain Bacteria; phylum Patescibacteriota; class Saccharimonadia; order Saccharimonadales; family CAZYVW01; genus CAZYVW01. Next base: position 17,530 of record CAZYVW010000007.1, on the reverse strand, counting down.
CAGCTGGTACGTTATGTCCCACATTGCAGAAAAGGGAATACTAGATCTATCAGCCAGTCTTGGCCCAAATATGATTGACGGTAAAAGCCTTACCGATGAAACTTACGTTAAGTCCTACCCACCTATTGTTGGGCTGATTGATTTAAATCCTCATCTTGATATCAAGGGCATTCTTAGCGACGGCTCTTGGATTTACAGCGAAGAATTAGCCCGTGTTTTCCCCGATCAGCACGTATCAAAGCTGCACGATGTTGCCGGCAAAGTTGTGGAACTTGGGCCAGCTGAGGAGATTGGCAAACCAATCCAGGCAATGTTTGCGACACTTCACCCGGGGCGTAAAGCGGCTTATGAGGCAGGTGAATACCGCGCGGGAGTGGCTGCCAGGTTTATTGATAGAGGCGGAATGTTGGCTGTCACTGAACAGTTTGGCATAGACAGCTAAGCTAGCTGGGGCGAGCCTTCTGCTGGTTTTTCAGGAATTGGCAGCGGGCAAATAGTGTATTCACGATACCTAGTCTCAAACCAGGCCAATAGGTCTTCTACTCTTTGCGGATTAGGGACACCGGCAATTACGCCGTTGGCAGGAACATTATAAAAGGTTTTTTCTGGCACCATATCCTCTACTTGTTTGATTATAAATATACCTAGTCTGTTTTTGGGGGTATCCAAACGTTTTGCAATCCCACCCTTGCTATCAATGCCCAAGGGATTGGCTCCATGATTGCGCTCAACCCTGAATTCTCTGCCTAGCAATGGCGTAACCAAAACTCTTGCGCCTTTATCGGTTGTGTCACGAACTAGGGCAGGCTTACCCTTTATCTTGGCTGTTCTGTAATGTTCAAATATCTCGTGCAATTTTTCTTGCGGACTCTTGGGTCTGGGCTGGTGGTCGGGGAAGGAAGCGTGAATTAGCTCATCCCAAAAATCAAGCTTTTGGCCTCTTGGTGGCCCTAACCGGTAAAATTCACCTCTTTTTTCCTCGCCAGGGCGGTTAACAGCCATATTGCTTTTAAGTCTATAACAAAACATTTTGCCCACAAAGCATAAGCAGGTTGTAATTGTAATAATTCCTGCTTGCAACAATAAACTGCTTATGTATAATGCGCTGAAACAACAATAGCGGAGATAATATGGCAAGAAAATTACCAAACTTATCAAACAGAGGCTTCTCCCTACCGCTGACATTAATAATTATCGTTGTAGTTTCCGCACTTAGTTTTTCTGGCTGGCTGGTTTATAAAAACAACCACAAGAAAATTAGTACTCCGTCGAGCTCTGCTGCCAAAACCGACAGCACGCCAACAGACCCATATGCCGGCTGGAATACATATTGTGATGCGGACAATGCAATGGCATGTTTTAAATACCCCGGTGATTGGCAACCTTCTAAATACGGAGGTTTCGAGGACTCTTCACAAACAGCCTATATTAACTACCAAGGGCATAATAACAAGGATCAAGCATCGGCAGACGTTTACATAGCCCAAGTTATTGATTTATTAGACACGTCTTATGGGCTAAAGATAGTGGGCAGTATCTACAACAATGTACCTTCATATGCTATTTTTAATTCTTCTGATGTTTCTTCTCTAAAAATGGGTAGCACGGTACCTTTCATAGTTGCGAACCCTGAATTTGTGGGAGCTGGAGAAAGTATGAGTTTTACGGCAACTCCTGGGTCAGCTGGAACAAAAGCGATTACTTCTTTAGAGCAAGCAAAGACATGGTTTAACACGACGGAGGCTCAACAGTGCTTAAAGGTACTGCAATCTTTTTATTACCACCAATAAGAATTAGTCTCTTTTGGTAAAGATGGAGGACCTGCGATGATTGCCGAAATTCAACCTACATCGCCGGGCCTTTACCAAGATCAAAATATTGAATCGGTACATAGTAGATTAATTAGGCTATGCTCAAAACTTTCTCGTGTCGCCATAGTTGGCTTAATTACCGTCACTAGTCTGCCCCTATTTTTAATTGAGAATGGTGGTGTTGCACAGGCAGATGCGCTCAACTATCCATACCCTACCGATAATGAAGCCCCATGTGAGTTTGGTGTTGCGGGAGGTGAGTCCTGCACAAATCCTAACGATTCAACTGACAAATATGACTGGGGTGTTTATGTTAACGGGGTGTTCCATCAGTATAGAAACGGCTATGAATACCGCAATTGTACGGATTATGTGCAGTGGAAGGAAGGTACCCTCGGAGTTTCGGTACCAAGTGATTGGAAAAATGGCGGGCAGTGGTATGACAATGCTCCTGACAATCAAAAATCTACAACTGCTAAAGCTTGGGATGCGGCCATTATACCTACTTCACAAGCAAATCCGGCAGGCCATGTAGCTTTTGTAGAGTCAGTTAATAATGATGGGACGATAACTGTCTCGGAATACAATCACGACGGTAAAGGAGATGGAGACGTCAGAACGGGCAAAGCCGGTGATATGGGCTTTACTGAATTTATAGACTTTGGTGTACACCCAAAAACTGAAGCCACAACAACTACCACCACGGTTGTTAGCACGCCAACCCACGGCGTCCCGGGGGATTTTAATGGAGATGACGTCGCCGACGCTGCGATTTTCCGTCCTGAGGAAGGTGGTTGGCACATCCGCGGCGTAGGGGATATGCCTTATGGCCGGAGCGGCGACATTCCGGTGCCTGGCGATTACGACGGCGACAAGAAAACAGATGTAGCCGTTTACCGGCCAAGCGAGGGTGGATGGCACATCAATGCAGTAGGGGATTTCCCCTATGGCCAATATGGCGATATCCCTGTGCCGGGCGATTATGATGGCAACGGCGCTGACAATGCAGCCGTGTATAGGCCATCCAATGGCACTTGGCATATCCGTGGAGTTGGTGACTTCCAGTTTGGCCAACCCGGCGATATACCAGTGCCTGGCGATTACGACGGCAATAAGACAACCGACATTGCTATCTACCGACCTAGCGAGGGTGGCTGGCACATACGAGGAATCGGAGATTTTCCGTTTGGCACTTCAACCGATATTCCGGTACAGGCAGACTACAATGGCGATGGTAAGACGGATCCCGCCATCTTTAGGCCAAGTGAAGGCGGCTGGCATATTAGAGGTTTTGGAGATTTCCCACATGGTGCTTCCAGCGACATCCCATTACCCGGTTATTACAAAGGCAATAAGGATGCTTACGCCGGTGTTTTCCGCCCCAGTGATGGTGGTTGGCATATTAGAGAAGTCGGCGACTTCCCCTATGGCAGGGCCACCGATATCCCAGCCAATCAAACCTTAAATGCATACTTCCTCAAGCTTTATGGGCTAATACCAAGCTATTAATTGTGAGAAATCTAACAGACTAAAGCTGTTGACCCCTGTAATCTCGCCGTTGTAAAGCATTAGCAAAAAACAATAATACATAACATTCAAAATTGAGGGGAAGAGGGTGCAACATGCATAGCCATTATGCTCATATACAAGTTCATAAGAAGTCTTTTATTAATTTCATTTGCGGAGCACTGCTACTACTTGCCGCCTTGTTCTTCTGGACGCGGCTGGCCAGCGCCAACGAAATAACCTATGACCCATACGCTGACTCTGTAGCCGCCAGCTCTACGCTTACTCTAGATCCAAACAATGCCGTCGGCGCGCCCAACGGCACTAATGCCACGTTAGCTGGCGTGGGAGCATCTTTGACACTAGACATGGGTCAGGGCGAGGAAGGCACACAAAGCCTGAAAGTTTACGTAGGGCAGGTGAACGCCCAAGTAAACGTAGACATAGCCTTTCTTGACAGCAATCAAGCTGTAATTAGCAGTGAGAACCGCCAATTAGGCGTTGATGTTAACCCCTCCACCCAGAACTTTGCCTATAACTGGACTAACTTTGGCAAGGCTTACCGTTACGTAAAAATCTCTACCCCCGCGGGTGGCGGTGTGAATGTGGACGCCATTGAAGCCACCGGCTACATTGGCAGCACACCAACCCAAGACACCGACGGCGATGGCCGCCCCGACCGCTCTGAACAGCAAAACGGCACCAACCCCCTGGTAGCCGACCCACCACTAACTAGCTCTGGCTCCAACCCAGCGGCGCCATCCAGCGGCAATACCGGCCCTAGTAGTAACGGCGGCCGTGCCGGCACGGTTTCTGACCAAGTCAACCCGCCACCAGCCGCTAGCAATGACAATGACAAAGATGGCATGCCCAATGACTGGGAAACGGCTCATGGCCTGAACCCCAACGACCCAAGCGATGCCACCGGCGACCTAGACAAAGACGGTTTACTGAATATAACCGAATACCAGATTGGCTCTGACCCGCAAAAAGCCGACACTGACGGTGACGGTATGCCTGACAAGTGGGAATATGACCACGGCCTAAACGTCAACAAGAACGACGCCGATGGCGACCCAGACGGCGACTTTTTGACCAACCTTGGCGAGTACCGCCACAACACCGACCCGCACAAAGCCGACGACCTGTACAAAGTCTTTGCCACGGCCTGCACGACCAAGCGCAAAGTCTCCACCTGGGAGTGGATTGTATTTGCCCTGCTAATTGCCGCCGGCTTATTAGCCTGGTTGCGAGCACTATTTGGTGGACCATTTGACCCGCCAACAAGCGACAGTAGCACCTTCTACCGCGCTCGTTACAGCGTCCACCAGCGCTTAACCCGCGCCGCCACGAGCGATTCGTAAAGAATAGTAACGCTCCGTAACAGACTGGCAGAGTCCAACTTTGCCAGTCTGTTTAATTTGAAGACCTCAGGTATTGTTTATAAAACAGCTTTGGCCTATGCTAAGCACAAGCATTGGGAGCATATGGCCGCGATTATCCAAATCCAAAACCTAACTAGAACTTATAAACTTGGCGATGAGACGCTGAACGCACTCAATAATGCCTCTCTACACATAGAAGCTGGCGAGTTTGTAGCTATTGTTGGGCCATCCGGCTCGGGCAAGTCGACACTCGCTAATATTATTGGCGGCTTAGACAAACCGAACTCTGGCACAGTTACGGTGGACGGCAATGATTTGTCCCACGTCCGCGATGCAGCATTGTCTGCTTACCGTAACAAGCATATTGGCTTTGTCTTCCAGTCTTTTAACCTCCAAGGCAACAACACGGCCTTAGAAAACGTTATGATGCCGCTGATTTTTGCCCACATGAAACCCAAAGAACGCAAAGCCCGAGCCATTGAATGTCTGCAAGCCGTCGGACTTGGCGACCGAATCAAGCACAAACCCAGCCAGCTGTCCGGTGGCCAGCGCCAGCGAGTAGCCATTGCTCGTGCCCTTGCAGCCAAACCAAGTATCATTATTGCCGATGAGCCAACAGGCAACCTGGATTCTGCCAAAGGCGGAGAGATAATGAAGGTCTTGAAAGACCTAAATAAACAGGGAATTACCTTAATTATCATCACCCACGACATGACCATTGCGCGCGAGGCCCACCGGGTTGTTGAGATCCATGACGGCAAAATAGTTGAGAGGCGTGGCTGATGCGCCCTATTGATTACATTACGGTTGCTCTGCGCAACATTTGGCGCCAAAAATTGCGCTCGGCGTTAACCATCTTTGCCGTGGTCATCGGCGCCACCTCCGTGACAATCATGTTAGCACTTGTTACAGGCGCTAAGGGCTTCTTCTTAAGCCAAGTGGAGGGCAGTGGTTTATTACAGCAGGTAGCGATCTCTAAGCAGAAAGATATTACTAAATTCGAAGATGCTAACCATGGCAGCGGTGGGCAATGCGCCGACTGCGTTAAATTAAGTGATGATCTGGTAACCAAAATTAAAGCTATACCACATGTAATTGGTGTTACCAGGATAGACAGCGACGGTAGCATGGAAGCAATCAGTTATGGGGACACCAAGTTAACTTTGGAACAAACTACAGCATACGACGCCAACGATATCATTACCAACAATGTGTTAGCTGGCCGAGATATTGAGCCGGCAGACACCGAAGGCGTGCTAACTATTACGTCTGACTATGCCGATAAATTTGGTTTTAAGAATAACTATGCCGGGTTGATTGGTAAAGAAGTTAAGCTGCAATCGCGGAGTTTCTATACGGGTGTTGGGGCAAACGTCCAGCCGCCCAAACAGTGCAACGGCCCTTGTGACAACAATCAGCCAGATCAAACGCCGACTATTCTGACTGCAAAAATCATTGGGGTAGTTGATACTTCCAATAATTCCAAGACTATCCGCGTTCCTCTAGATTGGATGCGCGCTATGCAACAAGATAGACGTTATGAGTTTACAGCGGCTGACCAACAAGCCCAGGCCGCCTGCCGTACCAGCGGTTGTAGTAGTACTCAGCATATGACGCTCGTGACACGCGACCAAGTTGCCGAGAATGGCTACTCCAGTCTGATTGCCAAAGTTGATAGCAGTAAAAACGCCAAGCCAGCGGCTGACGCAATTAAGACCCTAGGCGTTGGCGCGGCCGATGCCGAGGCCTCAATTAATCAACAGCTGACTATCTTCAATATCATCGGGTTTGTCCTGGGCGGGATTGGCGGCATAGCTTTAGTCGTAGCCGCCATTGGCGTCATCAACACCATGATTATGTCTATCTTGGAGCGCACCAGAGAAATTGGCGTTATGCGCGCTGTTGGTGCCAAGCGCTCAACTATTAGTCGTCTATTTACCATTGAAGCTGCGTTGCTGGGCTTCTGGGGCGGAGTATTCGGTGTCAGCGTAGGCTATGGCTTAACCCGCATTGCCAACATCTTTGTTAACCGCCAATTAGCCAGCCAGAGCCTAAAAGCTCACAACATTATTGGCTTGCCGCCGTGGTTAATCCTGGCAGTAGTGGCGATCGCAACTGCTATTGGCATCTTAGCCGGTCTCTACCCAGCGCGACGCGCCGCCAAACTCAACCCCGTCGACGCCTTACATTACGAATAAACCACCAAAGCTATTAGTTAGATACCTAACTGCGCTAAATAGCCCCTTGATTTAAGCTTGAAGTGGCTCAGAGAGGAGGTGAAAATGTTCAGTCTCAGAGATCTCAAGCAACAGCGTGCCCAGCGCCACCAGCTGAAACAGCTGCTTCGGCACCAAGACAGCTACATGTTTTAAGCCACGGATCTGTCAAGCAATTAAAAATCTCTCAGCTTTATGCGAGTGGTTGGCTTAAGATATTCCGCATAATAAAGGAGGTTAACTATGGGTTTAATTACTTGGATAATTTTTGGAGCAATTGCTGGCTATCTAGCGTCAATCATTGCTGATACTAACGCCGAGCAGGGCATGGTAGGCAATATTCTAGTTGGCATAGCCGGCGCGTTTATTGGTGGTCTGATTAGCCACGTACTAAGCGGCAGCGGTATCACCGGCTTTAACTTGGGCAGTCTATTACTGGCCGTCCTGGGATCCGTAATCCTTTTGTTCATTGTCCGCGGCGCTAGAAGGGAACACCCACCAACGGCTTAGAACCATTAGATTCTCGGGTTACTCGTTCCTTAGGGCGACGATTGGGTCTTTGCGGGCGGCTTTGATTGCAGGCGTCACGCCAAATATAATACCCACCACCAACGATACAACGGTAGTCAAAGCAACAACTGGCAAGCTGATGACCGGCTTAAAATCGGTAAATATCCGAATTACATAATTTATAGCAATCGAGAAGCTAATCCCCAGCGTTCCGCCGGCTAAGCTTAAGACCGTCGCCTCTATTAAGAACTGGTTTAAGATTTGGCTATTGGTGGCGCCTACGGCTTTACGCAAACCAATCTCCCGGGTACGTTCTGAGACCGAGACCAACATAATGTTCATAATCCCAATGCCACCAACCAGCAGGGAAATCCCCGCGATGCCAGCTATAACCCGGGTAATGAGGTTTAAGACATTGCTGGCTACCGCTAGGTTTTCTTCCTGTCGCAGCACGGTAAAGTCTTCCTCGCCGCCGTGGGCCTTTTTTAGACCAGACTCCAGTGTGTCAGCCAAGACTTTGGTTTGTTTGGGGTCCTGGGGTTTAACCAAGACTTGAAAAATCTGCATGGTGCCGGCGGACAGTTCATTAGCAATGTTGTATGGGATAAAAATAGCCGTGTTAAAGTCGGCGCCGGGTTGCAATGGATTGTTGTCAAACTCTTCAAATACACCGCGCACAATAAACTCTTGGCCACGCAGCGTAAACGTCCGGCCGATTGGCACGTTTTCTTGAAACAACTGCTCGGCCACACTCTTGCCTACCACGGCCACATGCTTGTTGGCATCGCCCAAGCTAAAGAACGTGCCAAACTCTACCTTTTGATTGATAATTTCTTGTAAGTTTTCAGTCGTGCCAACCACCAGCCCAGTATTAAAAGTTCGGCCGTCAGTCTCTGCCGCACCAGTAATCAGGCCGTAAGGCGCGGAGGATTTTATCTTGGGCGTATTACGGACAAGGTCAACGTCTTGCTGGCTGAGACTGCCACTGACACCCGAGAGGATATTTACGCCCACAATATTGCCATTGTCATCACGCGTAACCAATTTGCCGCCGCGCACCGTAATAACGTCACTGCCAAGGTGGCTGATTTGCTCGGCCACTTGGTGCTTGAGACCTTCGCCTAAAGATACGGTTGTCACCACTGATAAAATACCAATGATTACCCCAAGCATTGTCAAGAAACTACGCCACTTGGCGGCGCGCAGGGTAGCAACAGCCATTTTGAAGTGTTCTTTAAACATCATCGGCGGCCTCGCTTGGCTTTAGCAAGCGGACGCTTGCTTTTGCGCTTTTTGGCGGCCGCCTTTTTAACTTCCGAGCCCCCAGGAATAGCTTTCATAAGTGCAGAAACGCCGGCTAGGTCATCTTCCTCGGTTTTTCGGTTTACGCCGTACATAACTTTTCGGGCCCGCGGTGGGACCGAGCCAATTGGGCTCTGTTCATCATGAACAATTGAGCCATCGTGCATATAAACCACTCGGCTGGCGTAGCGAGTGAGCTCTGGATTATGAGTCACCATAAGTACCGTGTTGCCAGTTTTATGAATGTCACTAAGCAGCTCCATCACCAGCCGCGAAGAGCCACTGTCTAGGTTGCCAGTTGGTTCATCGGCAATAATGATGTCCGGGTCGGTTATCAGCGCCCGAGCAATAGCTACGCGCTGGGTTTGGCCGCCGCCCAGCTGGCGCGGATAGTAATATTCGCGGTCGCCTAGGCCCACTTGTTCTAGAATGCTGCTAGCTTGCTTTTGGCGTTTGCCCATGCTCACGCCTTTATAGGCCAGGGGCAAGGCCACATTTTCTAGCACATTGAGCCGCGGCAACAGATTAAAAGATTGAAAAACAAAGCCAATCCGGTCGCGCCTAATTCGGGCGCGGCGGTTAGCACGTAGGTTCGCCACCGTACGACTACTCAGGTTGTACTGGCCATGTGTTGGCCTATCTAATAAACCAATAATATTCATAAGTGTGGATTTGCCAGAGCCACTTGGGCCCATGACTGCCACAAATTCACCCTTGTCGATACTCAGGCTAACAGCGTCCAGCGCCACAGTTGTAGCATAGCCAAAACCATACAATTTGCTGACGTCTTTGAGCTCTATAATCGGTTGATTTTTGGGTAGATTTTTGGTCATGTGTGTTCCATAGTTTACCCCTTAATTTGCAGCTTTGACAAGCAAATATTCCAATTTTGTTAACAGATTGGGTTGGTTTCAGGCTATTACGCTATAATTATTTGAGCTATCCCAGAATTTTAAACCAAGCAGTTTGTCTGTTGTTTGAAATTCTGAGAGGAGATGGCTTGGTGCGACAAACGAAGTTGACGGACAAACTTGTTTTGCCGTCAGCTAGGCTGTCGCACTGTTACATATCGACGAGGAGAGGTCGCATAGTGGCCTAGTGCGCCGCCTTGGAAAGGCGGTATATCCGCAAGGGTATCGAGGGTTCAAATCCCTCCCTCTCCGCCAGTTATGTAAGAGCCTCAGCGAAAACTGGGGGTTTTACATAACTGCGGGAGATTTGAACGGGACTGCCGGGGACAGTCCCCGGGCCCGAAGCCGAGAAGCTGCCAGTGGCAGGTTTTTGGTTGGCCGATAGGCCAAGGCAAATCCCTCCCTCTCCGCCATTTTATGAATTCACACAAATAAAAAGGATTTTTGGTTAGAAAATGAATATATGGGTATATCTGTTGAGAAGTATTGAAAAAAGTGTTATAATATGCTAATGTTAGTTTATGTTGATCTCAGAAGCGACAATCTCTGGGCACCAGCGTGATTTCGGGAGCGAAATTGACGCAATTTTAAGCCAACCCTTAATACCCGACTCCATTGATACTTATGCTATAAATGCACTGAAGAAATTAGTCGATCTAAGTGGTGAAGTTACCGAGATCTATAACCGATTACCTACGATCTATTTCGGCAATGGTAAGCAAGCCGAAGACGTTGCGTTTAATTTTTTTGGTGTTCATCCAGTTGACTATCTTCTAGAGCATATTTCTACAAAAAGTGAGGAAATTGTTGGGCTTGACAGAGTAATCACAAGAGCAATTAGAATAGGCCAAGTAATCGTTCCACCGGCCTCACAGGATCCACTTATCATAGCCGGCAACGGCACCTTTGAAGGCAATAATGTTACACCACGAGTAAAAACTTTGCTATTTGTCCTCAGTAATGACTTTGATATAGATATACATGACGATAACGAATTACTTATCACGACCGGTGAAGTAGACGATAAAATGATGCGCCAAACAAGTTATACGGCCGTCGAGGTACCGAAGATTGATCGCTGCATTCTAATCTGTGATGAAGAGGGTAACATAACCTTTGTTTTTGATACCGCACGTCTTCGTGAGATTGGCGTGAGTACAGATGTCTTAGTTAATATGCCAAAGCCTGAGTTGGATGAATTAATCCAACAGAACACTGGTCTTGGCAAAAGAGTTAGGTATTCAAAAAACTTCGTCAATAATTTGGCGACAACTATCCAGGATCCATCGATTGTGAGCCCTGCAAGAAAATCGCCAAGCTATCTCTACCCGAAAGCACCGGAAGGAGTTTTGCCTAGAAAAGCTATGTCGGAAGAATGGGGAGTAAGCAACACAACTCTTGATAGAGTTATAGATGATCTGAAAATTAAGTTAGGCCCAGTTGGGCGGTTTCGTTTTAAATATCACTCCACGGAAGGCTTCGACACGGAACAGCAAGCACTTATCAAACAAGAGCTTGCGAAAAAAGGTGTATTTGCTCCATCTGCACCAGAAGGCATACTATCTGTTAAGGGTCTAGCCGACGCTATTGGCGTTTCACGTTATGTTGTGAGAAAAGTAGCGAAGAATTTAGGTGAGGAGCTTGGAGAGGTTGGTACATATAGGTTTACTTCAGCTAAGTCTACTGCAGCGACAGGAGAAGCAAGTTTTGTGGCAGAGGGTTTTGATCTAGAGCAGCAAGACAGAATCTTAGGATTAATTCCAGAGGATTCCGTTATGCCGGAACTTCCGCCTGAGGGGGTTTTATCTATTAATGACTTTGCTAAGCAAGTGAAAGTAACATATCCAACTATTAGAAAAGTTATTGATGAACTAGGCACTGAACTCGGCAAGCTCAATGCTTATTTCTTTTCCAATAACAGGGGATATAGTTTAGATGAAGATCAGCAAGCGCTGGTGAAGAATGCACTTGCAGAGCGCGGGTTACTTGCTCCTCTTGCTACTGAAGATATATTGGCAGCAAAGCCGCTGGCTCGTTCGCTGGGAGTTAGCCGCAAAGCACTCGCGTGTGCGGTAGAAGAGTTAGGCGAAGAACTTGGTGAGGTAATGAATTATCGTTTTTATAGCAATATTTCTACCGGTTATGATAAGACGCAGCAACAAAAAATAGCCGACTTCCTTAAAGCCCAGGGTAAATTTTAACTATTTATAATTGCGTAGTATTTCATAACTCTTGTGCTTTTTTTGGCACAGTATTAAACTACAGCTATGATAAGCATTAAACAACAGAGTGGATTCACGATTGTGGAGCTGCTAATTGTTGGCATTATTATTACCATATTGGGCGGCGTAGTTTTTACGACTTTCCAAGGCATACAGCAGAAAAACCGCAACCTAGAGCGAGTTAACGACGTTAAGCTAATTTATACTCAACTTGAGTCTTATTATTACCAAAACACCAAGTACCCAACCCTGGCTAACATGAACGATACAACTTGGCGAGCCGCCAATATGAAGAGTTTGGAAACTGAAACTTTGCGAGATCCTAAAGGCTCGGTTGCCGCACTAGGCAGCGCCGTTGCCCCCAATGTTTACTCTTATGTGGCTACACCGGCAGGTTGTGATAACGCCGCCAAAGGCGATTGTACTGGCTATACTTTGACAGCTACCAACGAGGGTGGCGGCAACTACGTAAAAGTTAACCTTAATTAGACTTCCTTAGGAAATTTTAGTGCCAACTAGTTCGCCAGCGGCGGCTTTGGCAATATTGCCAGGCACCATTGGGTCAAACACAATCACCTGCATATTATGATCCATTGCCAGCCCCATGGCGGCTTTGTCCATGACCTTAATATCCTCGTTGGCCACTGCTTCTTGGTGCGACATGGCTTCTAGTTTAATGGCACCAGTGTTTTTGGCCGGATCTTTATCATAAATACCGTCAACTTTAGTAGCTTTAAGCACAATGTCGCAGTCCAGTTGTAGCCCCAAGATTACCGCCGCAGTATCAGTAGTTAAAAACGGTTGGCCGCAGCCGCCGGCTACAATCACTACCCGGCCGTGCTCCAGGTGCTTGCGTGCTAAACGGTTTACAAACGGTTCGGCTACTTGCTCAGCAAAAATGTTGCTTAGGCACCTTGTACGGATATCTTGGCCTTCAAAAATGTCAGTTAGTGCTAGTGCGTTAATCATAGTGGCTAACATACCCATTTGGTCGCCAGTGACGCGCTTAATAGCACCACTACTAACGTGGGCGCCACGCACAAAATTACCACCGCCAACCATAATAACTACCTCAGAGCCGGCGTCAGCGGATTTTTTTACTTCGTCGGCTAGATATTTGGCTACTTCTTGATCCAAGCCGCTGCCGCTTTTGCCAGCCAGCTGTTCGCCAGAGATTTTTAGTAGCACTCTCTTATACATTGAGGTACAGTCTAGCAGATTTACCCCTGTCAGGCTATACTGAAAATCATGAAAGTTTATAGTTGGAACGTCAATGGCATCCGGGCAGTAGTCAACAAGGGGGCTTTCCAAGACTTTATGGCCAAACACCAACCGGACATTTTGTGCCTGCAAGAGACCAAAGCCGAGCAAGGCCAAGCTGTGATTGATTTACCCGGGTACACTGAACACTGGTTCTCCGCTGAGAAGAAAGGCTACTCTGGCACGGCCATTTTTACCAAGCACAAACCGCTGAGTGTAGTTAATGGCTTGCCTGAGGATATTGTCAAAAAGTACAAAGTTGAAGGCGACACCTATGGTGACGCCAACAAAGAGGGGCGGGTGATAACCGCCGAATTTGATAAATTTTATTTAGTAACGGTCTACACAATTAATACCAAGGATGACTTGAGCAGGTTAGCTCTACGCCAAGCCTGGGACAAAGCTTTCCTTGATTACTGCCAAAAACTAGAACGGACCAAACCTGTTATCTTTTGCGGCGATTTAAACGTTGCTCACACTGAAGACGATCTAGCCAGACCTAAAGAAAACGTTGGCAAGCGCGGCTTTACCGATGAAGAGCGAGCCGGCTTTCAGGCAATGGTTGACCACGGTTTTGTTGACACCTTCCGGCTTTTTACCAAAGGCAACGGCCACTACAGCTGGTGGACGCATTGGGCCAATGCCCGGGCACGCAACGTCGGCTGGCGGATTGATTACGTCTTGGTATCTAAGGCTTTGAAACCAAAGGTTAAGGCTGCTAACATTTACGCCGACGTTATGGGTAGTGACCATTGCCCGGTAAGTATTACTTTGGATATTTAGATGAAGACCGACAAAGAAACTAGAGTTCAGGATTTAAAAGATTTGGTTATAAAATTCCGCGGCGAACGTGGCTGGGATAAAGAGTTTACTCCGCGCAACACGGCGATTTCTATAGCTATTGAAGCGGCCGAATTATTGGAGCATTTTCAGTGGGACGGCTACAAGAAAACCAAAAATGAAAAAGAATTGGCCAAAGAACTAGCTGACGTAATAATCTTCTGCTTGCACTTTTCAGATATCACAGGCATTGATATATCAGACGCTGTCAGAAAAAAAGTCGCCGCAGCAGAAAAGAAATATCCTCTGTCTATATTTAATCCCAATAATGCGGGGACTGAAGATTATTTCCGAATAAAGCAACAGTACCGCAAAGGCAAAAAGTGAGGCAAGACGTTGTGGTCTTTATTAAAGACGGGGGCAATCTATTGCTGGCCAAAAAGAAGCGCAGTATTGGCAAAGGCAAATGGAACGGCCCGGGCGGCAAAATTGAAGCTGGTGAGACCCCAGAACAGGCCATGATCCGGGAATGCCAGGAAGAAATTGAGCTCACTCCAATCAAATATTACAAAGCCGCCGAGCTAAAGCTGCATGAGTACCATAACAATCAGGCGTTTCATATTTTTGCCCACGTTTACGTTTGCAGCAAATGGAGTGGCCAGGCAGCTGAAACTGATGAAATGGCACCAGCTTGGTTTGACCTAGCCAAATTACCTTACAAAGATATGTGGGCCGATGACCCATTTTGGTTACCTCAAGTGCTGGAAGGCAAGAAGCTCAAAGCGGAATTTAGACTCGATAAACAAGATAAGATTATTAGTAAGTCTGTAGTGGAAGTGGCGGGTTTCGCATGAGACCATTTGGGGTATTCGATATTGATGGGACTTTAATAAGATGGCAGTTGTATCACGCCACAGCCGATGCCCTGGTGCGCATGGGCCATTTTGATAAGTCGTTGTTTGACGAGGTTAAGCAGGCCCGCAGTCTATGGAAAAAGCGCGCCGCCTTGCAGTCCTTCAGCGACTACGAAGAAAAATTGGTCAAGACTTACGCCAGCGTTCTAAGCAACATAACGGTTCAGCAATTTGAGGAAGCCGTAGACGTGGTTTTTGAAGAATATAAAGACCAAGTTTATCGCTATACGCGTGAACTTATAAAAGAACTGAAGGCTAAAAACTATCTGTTATTTGCAATCTCTGGCTCGCAAACCGAGATTGTCAGCAAAATTGCCGACTATTACGGTTTTGATGATTGTATTGGTTCAGACTTTGAGCGCAAGGCTAACAAGTTCAGCGGCAAGGTTGTTTCGCACCGATTAAGTAAACATGTTATCCTCGACAGTTTGGTAAAAAAGCATAACGCCACTTACAAAGGCAGCTACGCAGTAGGCGACAGTGAAAGCGACATAAGCATGCTAGAAGCAGCTGAAAACCCAATAGCCTTTAACCCAACAAAAGGTTTATTTGAAGCCGCCAAAGAAAAAGGCTGGAAGATAGCCGTAGAGCGCAAAAATGTGGTTTATGAACTGGAGAGCAGGGATGGACACTTCATATTGGCATAGGCAAACTAAAGACCAGCCGCTATTTCCGGACTTGCTGTGGAGCCGGCCAGAAAACAAAGCTAGTGCTGGCAAGCTGCTAATAATTGGCGGCAATGCCCACGGCTTTGCCGCGCCTGCGGAAGCCTACCAATATACCGTGAAGGCCGGAATTGGCTCGGCTAAAGTTCTTTTGCCAGACGCCCTGCAAAAAACCGTTGGCAAGCATTTTGAGGCCGGAGAGTTTGGACCATCAACACCATCCGGCAGTTTCAGTAAACTTGCTCTGGCAGAATTTTTAGATTACGCGGCTTGGGCTGATGGCGTTTTGCTGGCTGGTGAATTGGGCCGCAATAGTGAGACAGCCGTAGCTCTGGAAGAATTTACCAAGAAATACTCTGGCCAGCTAACCATCACACGTGACGCCGTGGATTACTTCAAAGAGTTGTCAAAAGGTCTATTTGACAGGCCGCAGACTACAATTGTGCTAAGCCTGGCTCAACTGCAAAAGCTAGTTTCCGGCCTGAACTGGCCAAAAGCCGTCACCTTTGGCATTGACCTCGTTAATTTGGTTAGTATTTTGCACGAACTAACGGAGAAATACCCTGCAAATATTATCGTCAAACACTTAGACAATATTTTTGTTGCTGTGGGAGGGCAGGTCAGCACTACCAAGCTAGATAAGGAAATGCCAATCTGGCGCGTCAAAACCGCCGCCAAAGCATCTGTTTGGTGGCTGCAAAATTCTGGCCAGAGCTTCGAAGCCTTAACGACCTCTGTAAATGTTGTTGACTAACCAACACTCTAATTGTATAATCATCTAAATGAAAACTCTGGGTATTAATGCTCAGTTGGCCGCAGCTAGCCATCCTGATATTCGGCACCTTATTAAAAAACGCCCGAAAACTCTACATCAAGCAGTAGGTAAGCTTCCGCTTGACCCCGATTTATTGGCCGAGACGGTTGATCACTTCGTATATGAGAGGAGGTCTCCTTTCAGATTCGTGGATGTTCTCACACGCAATAGTGCCATGCTAGACATTGGTATTCTGGCTACACTTGGCTTGGGCGATGTTCACGATTCTCAAAAGGCCAGGCGGTGGGCTCTGGAAGCTTTCCGCAACCGCCGCAATGATTTGCTCCCCATTTGGCCGCAAATAGTAGTATCCCACAACCAAGCCATGCAGGGTCAGGGAGAACACGCTGCAATCGGTAGCTTGCCAAGACGAGAATTACAGATAGGCAAAGCTGCTCTTGATAAACTTGGCTTTATTACTTACCGTAGTGGGCCGTATGCCGAAGCCTATCTAAAAAATCCTTCCAAAAGACCCGACCCGGCAGCATTAACTTCGCCTATAAAAAATGTAGTTAAGAACTCTGCTGGTTTGGTAATTGCTGAAAATAGTTTGCGGGAATGGACGGATCTACATCCAGAACAGGTAGAAGCTCACCGTAATGTGGTCGGTCTACTTACTGAAGTAGATGCATTTACGGCCCTTGGAAGAGTTATTAGCAAAAACAACCTAGGAGTGTGGTTACTCCCTACGGGCAGTATTCTGGAACACCCAAGACATGGACGTAGCTTTGACATCCCAGGGCTTGATTTTGTTATGGTCGCACCCCATCTTCAGCGCGTTTATGGAGTCCAGGTAAAAGCCAATGTGGAAAATATGGAAAACCGAGAGTTACCCCCAGGTGTTCTGCTTATAGACGGTCTAACCGATCTGGCCAATTATGCAAACGACCTACCTAGGCCCGGAACAGTAACTGCCGCGGCTCATCATCACTATTTTGGCGAAGACATTAGTGGACTTACCATGGTAAATAAACCACCAATTGCGTCATTAGACGATGTGGAGCTAGTGGATTTGTCGGTGTTCCGCCCCAAACTCGCAGATTCCGCACACACCTTACAACAAGTAGACAGACAAATAACTTATAAAATGGAGCGCTTCGCTCCTGAGCTCTTCGAGGTTGCGTAAACCCCACTGGGTTTTGAGTCCAGCGCGTCTGTACATATGGTGCCGAGGGAGGGACTTGAACCCTCATGATATTGCTACCACTGGATTTTGAGTCCAGCGCGTCTACCA
>CAZYVW010000006.1:0-21067 GCA_964651645.1 uncultured Candidatus Saccharibacteria bacterium | reverse complement strand
TGAGCTAACGGGTGAACTAGATAATTACAGCGGCCACGAAGTTATTTTAGAGAACGGCAAAGAAGTGTATTGGGCCAAATATCTGGGCGGCCTAGTAGACCAACGCTTCCAAGACGCACTCTAGAGCATCATTGATTTACGATTGGGCTTATGCTATAATATGCATATTATGTCAAATGTTATACCGCTAAGGCCCACTCAGCCTGTAGTGCCTTCTGAGAATCAACCGATTAGCCAAGGTGTAGAGCATGGCCCTTTCTTTGAAGGTGCCCCCGAAAACTGCCTAATGCTTAATCTTGCTATTTCGGAAGCCTTGAATGATGGACGGATAAGTCAAGAAAATCATGACATTCTTCAAGCAGGTGCCAGAAAACAAATGGTGGAAGGAATACAAAAACTCAAGGAATATAGGGAAACACTAGGTACTTCTGACGCTAAAACAACAGCCAGTGGTGCTGACTATAAAAGGGGTAAAGATAACGTAATAAGAGTGCAATTCGATTCTTAACCAAACTTATTGACATAAGTGCAATGAAGTAGTACTATAAGCATAACTTCGAAAGAAGATAAGAGGGTTTCGTCCTAGGACGAGGCCCTTTTTATTTCAACTAACGGGAGGTCATTTACATGGCTGGAACTAAAGCTGGCGGCAAAGCTGCTGCTGCAACTAACAAAGCAAAATACGGTGCTGATTTTTACGCAAAAATCGGTGCTTCAGGCGGCAAGAAAGGCCACACTGGTGGTTTCTTCGCTAACCGCGAACTAGCACGTGTTGCTGGTGCTCGTGGCGGACGGATTTCCCGTCGTACTAAAAAGACTGCCTAAGGCGGTCTTTTTCTCTAGGGGTCTGGTTAACAGGCCCCTAGAACCAAACAGAGGTGAGGCATGAACTATAATTACCTAGATCAAGAAGACGACTACAGAAGCTGGAAGCAGCTGTTATTACTATTGTTTTTGGGGATTGGCGTAGGAATGCTTATAGCTATTTGGGCCGGATCATACTTATCTATACCTGGTCAATCAAAGACACCCCAATCTTCGTCAATAAGTAGCCTGCTCGAGCATAAATAACCCCATATCCTAGAAGCTGGTTTTTTGTAGTCTGCGGTAAGGCCTGCAAAAGCGCGAGACTGAGACCTTCCAAACCGTATGGCAATTAAAGCATTCATAGGTCTTAGGGTCTTTTTGTAGGCTATGGTTGCCGCAGCCCGGGCAAGTGCTGCGGCGGTGTAGCCAATCTCTATAGGTGTCCAGGCAATCCTGGACGTGCTCTTCATCAATTTCAAGGCCGTAGCGGCCAGCCAGTTCACTGGCATTTTGCCAGGCAGCAACTTCTAGGCGTAATAATTCAAAATCGGACTCATATTTATCATGTTCTAAAACAGCGTGGCCAACCTCATGTAGCAATGCCCAGATGGCTTCTGGGCTCTCTTGGTCTTCTAGGATGTATGTAATTCGTTTATCATGTGGCGACCAAAAGTGTTTGCTGCCTGTTTTAAAAGAGATGGCGGGGAAGTCTTTCTTAAGTTGTTGCAGGAGTTCCATAGCGTTCCTTGGCTAGCTCGTAGCAACCATAAATAACTGCTTCCTCGGCATGTTGAGCTTTAACCAACGGTGGAATCGGCAACATTGGCGCCTCATAGGCCTTCAAATTGGTCATTAAAGATTCAGCAAACTTTTCAAAATGGGCCCCAACGCCGCCGCCGATTACAACCACTTCTGGCTGCAGGGTAGCAATCAAATCAATAAGGCCAACAGCAAAAGTAGGAGTTATTTCAGCCCAAATAGCTGGGTCATCTATTTCACTGGCTAGCTTGCCGTACTTTTGTTTTATGGCTTTGCCAGATGCAAAACTTTCCCATGGTACTGGTTTGCCGTCATGTTCAATCATCAAAGTGTGCCCACCAGCATCGGAAATATTTATATCAATTATACCATTTATGATAAGTGAGTAGCCAATTCCGGTACTAATTGTGACGTACAGGACCTTTCTAAACCTATCCTTGATAAGTTTAGCCTCACTTAAGCCAGCCAACTTGGCGTCATTTTCAATCACTACAGGACAACTAAAAAGGCGCTCCATGTCGGACTTTATTGGTATATCAGTCCAAGTCAGGTTGCCCATGGTCAGGCCAATACCAGTCGCTCGGTCAATAATTCCGGGAACCGCTACACAGGCGGCATGGTAGTTGTTCTCCTCGAGATTGCTTAATTTACTCTTAACTTCTTGGACAAAGTCGCTATAAACCGGTGGTGTCACAAAACGCAAGTCTTTAAGCAGCTCGCCTTCATCCGAGAAAACTGCTAGAAGAGTTTTGCTGGCCCCGATATCCACGCTTAAGTACATAATTGATTCCAGTGTATCATGACCTTCTTTACTAATAGAGACACAACAGATATAATTATTGTTAAATCTGATCGGAGTAAACAACCCAAGGGTTGCCGCAGTAATAAGGAGGCATGTTTATCATGTCAAAGAGTTCAAGTATAACGATGGACGATCTGTTAGAGTCCTCAACAGTCGACCAGCTAAAAACTGGAGATGTTGTAGAAGGTACAATAACATCCGTCCGCAAGCACGAAGTTTGGATAGATTTAGGGCCTAGTGGTGTTGGTGTTGTTATGCGCCGCGAGATTGGCCATGGCCAAGAATTAAAAGAGGGCGAAAAGGTTACTACCAGCGTAGTAGACCCAGAAATGGACGAGGGCTACGCGCTACTTTCCATGCGTAGGGCAGTTAAAGACCGTGGCTGGGACGAGCTCCAGCGAATTTTTGACGCCAATGAGACTATTGATGTTACGGCCTATGATGCTAACAGGGGTGGTTTGCTGATTGAGCTAGAAGGCATCCGCGGCTTTTTGCCAGTCTCCCAACTGGCAGCCGGCCACTACCCACGGGTAACTGGTGCCGATAAGGACGAAATCTTGCAGAAGCTGAATGCTCTAACTACTATGCCATTGCGCGTGCGTATTCTGGATGTCTCACGCAAAGACAACAAGCTGATTTTCTCTGAAAAAGAAGCCACACGCGACGACATGCAATCACGTTTGAGTGATCTTAAGGTTGGTGACGAGGTAGAAGGCCTAGTTACGGGAGTTATAGACTTTGGTGCTTTCGTTAATGTTGATGGTATTGAGGGCCTAATCCACATCTCAGAAATTTCCTGGGAGCGGGTAGAAGATCCTCGCGACTACGTCAAAGTTGGCGATAAGGTTAAAGCCAAAATAATCGCCATAGATAAGGACCGCTTGTCTCTAAGTCTTAAGCAAATGCAGGAAGATCCATGGCTGAGCGAAGTCAAAGCCTTCAAAAAAGGCGATATTGTAGAGGGTAAAGTTACCCGGATTACGCCGTTTGGAGCTTTTGTACAGCTTAGCCCCGCGGTTGAAGCCCTCGTCCATGTCAGTGAAATGAGCGATGAT
Source organism: uncultured Candidatus Saccharibacteria bacterium (assembly GCA_964651645.1). Lineage (GTDB taxonomy): Bacteria > Patescibacteriota > Saccharimonadia > Saccharimonadales > CAZYVW01 > CAZYVW01. Next base: position 17,644 of record CAZYVW010000006.1, on the reverse strand, counting down.
GACAGCATTGACCCAGAAAAGATCTTCCGCTTAAACGAAAAGAAGAAATTCAAAGTAATTGATATAGACAGTGAGGCCCGCAAGATTGCGCTGAGCCTCAAAGATGCTAAATAAGCCTATGTAGGTAGAAAGGAGCAAGCGTTATGGCCGACCGAAAGATAGAAATACCAGACATGATTACGGTTGGCGCGCTTGCTGATGAGCTCCAAATTCCAGTCACAAAACTGATTGGCGAGCTGATGAAAAACGGCGTGATGGCAACAGTTAATGAGCGGATTGATTTTGACACTGCCCAAATCATTGTTGGCGAGTTGGACCTGGATATAGAGCTGGCCCAGAAGATCACAGAGCCTGTTAAAAGGGAAAAACGCACTTCGGAAGGTGGTGAAACCCGCCCGCCTGTTGTGGCAGTTATGGGCCATGTTGACCATGGCAAAACCAGCTTGTTAGACGCTATCAGGGGTGCTGATGTCGTTAAAGGTGAGGCCGGCGGTATTACTCAACACATCTCCGCCTACCAGATTGACCACAACGGCCGCCTGATTACTTTCTTGGATACTCCGGGCCACGCGGCCTTTGCGGCTCTGCGCGAGCATGGTGCCCAGCTAACAGACCTAGTTATTATTGTGGTTGCGGCTGACGACGGCATTAAACCCCAAACTATTGAGGCTATCCGTTTTGCTCGCCAGGCTGGGGTTAAGATGATTATTGCCATTAATAAAATGGACAAAGAAGGCGCCGACCCAAACCGCATCAAACAGCAATTATCCGAACAAGACTTACTGATTGAAGAGTGGGGCGGCGACGTCGTGGTTGTAGAGGTATCAGCCAAGGCCAAAACTGGCATAGATAAACTGCTTGATATGGTTCTGTTAGTGGCTGACCTAGAAGAGCTAAAGGCCGATAAAAACCTGCCAGCTCGCGGGTTGGTTATTGAAGCCCACATGGAACAGGGTCGGGGGCCAGTCGCGATTGCATTGGTAGAAGAGGGTACGCTTAAGCCCGGTGATTTTGTAGTGGCCGGCGGCACCTACGCCAAAGTTCGCAACCTAGAAACGCCAGACGGCAAAAAAGTCGACTTAGCCGGACCATCAACACCAGTAATTATTAGTGGTTTTAAGATTTTGCCGGAGTTTGGCGATGAGTTTGAGGCCGCCAACAATGAGAAAACTGCCCGCACTCAAGCCGAATCTGCCAGTCAGAGCCGCAAGAGCGATGGTGGCCGAACGGATATGAGCAGCAGCGAGCTAATTAGGATTATTAACCGCAGCAACGACCTAACTGAACTCAATATCGTTATTAAAGCTGACGTTCAAGGCTCACTGACCTCTGTTATTGATAGTCTTAAAGCCCTAGACACCGAGGAAGTTGCTGTGCGAGTTGTCGGTTCTGGCGTAGGCGCAATTAATGATAATGATGTACATATGGCAACAACTAGTCAGGCTATCATCTATGGTTTCAACGTTTCCATCCCGGCAAACATCAAGCAGCTGGCCAGCCGCGACCGCGTTAGCGTCCGTATTTACAAAATTATTTACGAGCTGATTGACGACGCTAAAAGCGAGCTCAGCACGCTACTTAAACCGCAGGTTGTAGAGACCGAACTAGGGCGTCTACTTGTTAAAGCTATTTTTAAAACCACAAAAACGGAGGTAATTTGCGGTGGCGAGGTGACCAAAGGCAAATTGGTTGCACCGGCATTTGCCAAAGTTTACCGTGACAAAGCTGAGCTGGCCGAGGTAGAAGTTACCGGTTTGAAACATGGCCCTCAAGATACCAAAGAAGTTTTAGAAGGGGAAATGTGCGGTGTTAGCCTTAAGACTACGACCAAACTAGATCTTCAAGAAGGCGACCGGCTAGAGTTCTTTACCAGAGAAACCGTTACCCGCACTCTGTAAAATACCTGCAATATTGTGGGTTATATGGTATAAATATAGTTCGACATGGAGAAACCGTCAGACAGTCACACTGAATCCTCAGAGGTTGCTCAACCTCAGAGCTCGGAAACGTCCCGTCGCTGGCCAGCGAGGGCTATTAACTTTCTGCAATCCTGGCGCGAGCGTCAATCCAGCGAACAAGAAACAAAAAAAGCCGTTGAAATAGATGATGATAAAGAAGAAGACGACGATGATACCGAAACCTCCGGCACTAGCTGGCTTAGTCGTCTTGGCCGCGCCCTACTTAAAAATCAAGGTATAAAACAACCAGAGACTAAAGCAGCTAAAGAGGATGAGCCAGAACTCCCTAAATATCCTGAGCCTCCTGAGATACCTGTTGCTGCGCCAAAACCAACCAGCGAATACGAACCTGATGACAGTTTAGTGTCTTTACCGGAAGAACTAACAGAATATGAGGAGTTAAGCGACGAACATTCCGAACCAGAAGTCTCAGAAGACAGCAAAGACGAGCTCAATCGGCTTGAGAAAACCTCCACTCCGGAACCAGAACTAGAGCCAGAACCAGAAATTGAACCGCTAACAGAGGAGGAACCATTGCCTTCGTCTTTGCCCACCACAGTCTACGAGCGCGAAACAGGGCTAATCAGGCCAACAGAGCCGGAAATTGTCGCTGAGCCTACATCTGAGCCAGCCATTGGCCACAGACACGGCGAGCCGCTGGCGGCTGCTGGGATGGCATTGGGTGCGGCTGAGCATCACCGCGTTACTAAACTCAAACGACGGACTGAAACCCTTGAGGAAGAGCATAAAGAAACTACAAAAGAAAACGATGGCTTGCGTGACAAGTACGAACAGTTAGAACGCCAAATGCGCCAAGTGGCTAATAAAATGTCGGTTGCAACCGAGAAACAGCCAGAGAAGGCGGCATCCTCATCAAAGACTGTTGAAGCCAAGCCCGGCAAACCGGTAGAAATGGCTAGAATTGAAAGAAAAGCCGAGCCAACCATTGTGTTTGAGCGACAAAATCACAACTCGCCCCTAGAAAGACCGCGGTTAAAGCCAGAATCAGCCCTATCACCACTTGAAAAACAGCCAATGACTAAAATCAAGGAACAAGCAGCTCCAGAGATGATACCGGAAACACTGGATGACAATTTCCGTGAACGACCAATTAAATCCTCTCCTGAAGCTGTCTTAAAACAGGTAGAAAAAGCCGCAGAAGAGAATATTGCCATAGAAGCTTTATACGAACGCCGCCAAGAGGTAAAAGACGATCCGGCGTATACAACGGATTATGCTACAGGCATTGGCACTAGCCAAATGCCACTTCCACAAGGCCAACTGTTAAACCCTAGCCAATCTACGTCCGGGCCTATCGGTAATTACCACGTACCAGTCCCAGATAGCGTGGCTAACCTCTGGGAGAGCCAGCCGCCCATCTACAGGAAGGCTATGGCCACAAGTGCCGCCGCGGCTGTGTTAGTACTAGTAGCCGTTGGCTTAATTATGCTTATCCTGGGCTAATCTAGACAAATTACTTGCAATTTAATCACTTTTATGCTTAAATGTAACTATTAAGGAATCATAAATCACCTCAACTATGGAACAAGGCCTACAATCACCTAACGTCGGACATGCAATAACCCCTGAAATAGCTGCAACCATGCAGGAATCCTTTCAGAAACCTATTGAAGACGAAACTTCTCGCCTTACAAAATCCTATGTAGATGCCGCTGGCCTAGGCTCGGTTGAAGGCCATCCACTAGATAACGATGATGTCAGACTAGCCAGAGATATTGTATTAGAATCTGAACCACAGCGCGAGGTGTCCACAGAAGATGTGCGCACCGCTGATAGAGAAATTGCCAAGTTGCAAAATAAGATTAGCAACCCACTGCTTACCCGCAATGAACGTTCAGATCTAGAAGGTCAAGTTAGGGAATGGCAAGAGATTAAAGAGGATGCCAGCCACGGTCATCGCGGCCTGAGCACTAAAGCCCATGAAGATCACCAAGATAACGTAGAAGCCTTCCGTAGTCTGTTAGACGAAGCCGCTCGTCAGCACGTTGACGAACATCTTACTAAGGGCGATTTTTGGAAAATCCCAGGTAAGAACAGCCCCACACTAACCAGTGTCGGCACAACTAAGCCTAAGCCTGAGCCTCCCAAAGGTCCAACTAAAGGTCCTGACAATGCTGTTAAGGCAAAACAAGCCAAACGTGAAGAAACTCGTGACAGGGTTCTTAAAAACCTAGATGAGTCACGAAAAGCCCGTGAAGCCTCAAAGTTTGGTAAGGAACCAAAACGCCAAGTATCCTTTGCTAAAGAGTTTGAACAGGAAGAAGCAGAGCGAGAAGAAAGAGAAAGACTAGCCGATTTGATGCACAGTGGTGGCTCTCCGACTATGTCTCGTAGTGTTCTTGATGAAATACACAGAGATGAAGAGGAGCCTCAAGAGCTTGGACTTAGGGAGCTTGTAGACAACTTTAAGAAAAGAGCAGAATTAGTAAAAGGCAAGGCTACCTCAGGCGATCGTGATGCATTGACTGACGACTACTTAAAAATTATAAAAACCGCCTGGGAAGAGAATGGTCGTGACTGGGAAAAAATGAGCGATCTCAGCATGGAACTTCAGGCTATAAAGAATGATGTTGGGCCAATTGTTGGGGAAGGCCCTGAGACACCTTTTGAGTCTATCGAACCTGTGGTAGACGAAGAGCCCGTTGTGGTAAGAGGCCCAGAACCCGTTGTTGTTGATGTTGTACTAGCAACAATTAATGAGCTAAGAGATGCTGTTGAGGATTTTAAAAATCATCGCGGTAGCCTAACAGCTGAGAGATTGGAGCAATTGCGGGCTCAAGCTCTCCGCGCTGTAGATGCTCGCGCTGCAGCCGAAGGCCACGATCCTGAGGTTCTAGAGAGAATGCGTAACGCTATAAATAGGCAGGCTGATAGCGCATTTGACGCTGCTGAGCATCTGGTGACTCCAGAAAACCCTACTGAGTTGATGAGGAATTTTGCCCGCGCAATAGCGGCACTAGGTCCTAATAGTCTGACCGTTGATGAAGTGAACCAGCTTCGTGTAGCCGGCCGTGACATTTGGCAGAAGGCTCAAGTAGCCGGCTTGCCAGAGGAGCAACTAAACTATATCTATGACAAGTTAGATGGTGAATTGGGTCATTTGGTAGCAACTCTGCCGGAGGGTACCTCACGTTTGGTAGAAGGTACACTTGATCTAAAGCCATTTGACCCGGATTTCTACGAAAATAACTTTAGTAATGCCGTCTGGGAGCTTGTTGGGAACGATGATCCAGACACTAGCACCAGAATATATACATTAAGAAACGAGTTGCTGGAAAGCGCTAGCAACAGCGGTGCTAGCCAATACGAACTGCAAATGTTGGCCGGCGAGTTTGACCAATCTATCATCACTGCTTATAGGGAAGGTACCTTTTCTCCTGTGCCTATATTTACGGAGAGATACCCTGACGTGCCGGCTGAACTTAAGGAAAGGGGTGTGATCTGGGGACAGGACTACACTCACCTTAAGGATGCCGTGGAACAGCTTGCTGCCTGGGCTAGTAATAGAAACCTAAGTGAAATAAAGGGCCAAGATAAACTCGACTTCAAAGAACAACTTGAAGCTTTAGAAGCTGAAGCCGGAAGGCTCCAGAAATGGATTTTCGAGGAATACACTTCTAAGAATAAAGACAAGCTGATCAGAAACGTTAGTTTGAGAAATAAATATCTAAAAAATCTTGACGAAGTTATGACCCCAGTCCACCTGTATTTAAATAGCAGAGTTTTTGAAGAGGAAAAGACTAGCAAAAAAGGCGACGAGCCTAAGAACATGCGCCGCTTCCGCGACCGCCGCACACTCCGTGACGAACGTCGCACCCAAGAACGAGTGAGGGGCAGGGGTTCTTCAGAAACATCTAGAGAAGAGGGAAGCGAAAGAATTAAAAGAGCTGCCCGTCGCTCTGCTGCGATTGGTGGAACAGCCTTGGGCGGACTTACGAGCGCTGGATTGCTAACTAACTTTCTAAGGTAATACCAAGTCTTATTGAAGATCTAGGCAAGTTTTTGTTAGAATAAGCGTAAGAAGAAGGAATCCACTATGTTTAAACTAGACGACAATCTGTTAAAAGAATTAGGCCTGGGGACTTTGCCACCCGAGGAAAAGAACAAAATGCTTGCCCATATTTATGAAACGCTAGAAATGCGTGTGGGTATGAAGTTGGCAGAACAGATGAGCAACGAACAATTAGATGAGTTTGAAGATTTTATTGATGCCAACGATGAAGCCGGTGCTTTGAAATGGCTTGAAGCTAACTTTCCTAATTACAAGCAAGTTGTTGCTGACGAACTAGACAAACTAAAAGCCGAAGTTAAACTATCCGCACCGCAAATAGTAGCCGCCTCTTTGCCTCCAGCTTCTCAAACAGAATCTCCTAATCCTACGTCTCCACCTGCATCTGAACCAGCTGCCTAAGCTAGTTCTAGTGTAATCGGTTGCCGGCGAGGAACTCTTTTGTGCTCATCTCACGTTTGCCAGCTGGCTTTAATCTGTCTATACAAAGCGTGCCATCGCCACATTCAACCATTAATAGGCCGTCAACTACCTCTAGATCACCAGGCTTGGAAGCTTCATGATTTACGGGTATAAGGTGGGCCTTAGTTACAATAATATCCTTGCCAGCTAAAGTTGCGCGGCTGCCTGGCCAGCCTTTGAAGGCTCTAATTTCACGCTCAATCTGCTCAGCAGGCTTATTCCAATCTATAATGCCATCGTCTTTGGTAAGTTTGCGTGAGTATGTAGCCCTGTCAGGGTGCGGTTGAGCTCTTGGCACAAGCTCTCCTTTAATGTATTGCGGCAAATACTCAGCAAGCATCTGGACACTAAGGTTTATTAATTCCTCTGTTAGCTTTGGTGTCGTGGTGTCTCGGGTAATCGGCAAGCTTCTTTGGGCAATAAGCTTGCCAGTATCTAGTTGCTCATCGATTAACATTAAACTAACTCCAGTTTTGTCTTGACCACTTAGGATGGAAAAGGTTATTGGGTCAGCACCACGCCACTGGGGCAACAAACTAAAGTGACTATTAACAATTCCTAAGGGGAAGTAGTCTATTACGTCTTTTGTAATAATAATGCCATAGTCGATCACTACTCCAATCTGACTTTTGGCAGGTTGTGTTGTAAATAACTCACTAAGTTGATGCTTATTTTCTGGCGTGTAAAGCTTAAGAGCAAGCTTCTTGGCAACTTCAAGCACTGGGAAATCACCTCGGTGGTGCTCTGGCTTTGGTTTAGTAACAACGGCTTCAATACTAAAGTCCTTAGCTAGCAATTCTAGCGATTTAGCTGCGACGGGACCGCTACCAAAGAAAAGTATTGTTTCTGATATCTTTTTCATAATCTAGAGGTGTTAAATGACCTTCATCATCAAGCATAAAGAAGGCCTTATCATTATCTTTTATATGGTCTATAAAAACTACTCCATTAGTGTGGTCTATCTCATGCTGGAAAACCCGTGCTAAAAAGCCCTCGGCTTTAACTCGGAACACCTTACCCTTAAGATCCAAGGCTTTAATCCGGACTTTGGTATGCCGAGGCACTCGGCCATAGATGTCTTTAACACTTAAGCAACCTTCAAAATCTTCTTCTATTTCACCTTCGTACTTAGTGATTTCTGGGTTAATAAAGGCCGTAAAGCCGCGGTCCTGCTTATCCTCAAAATTATTGCGGATAATGATCACTCGCATTAGCTGGTCTATCTGGACAGCGGCCAAGGCAACCCCAACCTCGTGTTGGCGACTATCTTCCCAATCAAGCGTCGCCTCTTCCATCTCTTTAATAAGACTAACTACGCTCGTGCTGACTACACCAATCTTCTTGGAACGCTGACGCAAATGGGCATTAGGCAGACTGATAATAGTGTCTTTGGCTGTTTTCATCCATGGCAGTATAACAGAGAAAAAGCTAGATTAAAGAAGCGTCATAGGGTCAATATCATAGAAAGTGCCAGAAGGCAGCAGACTAATCAGTTTTAGCAACTCTGAGCGGTCTTTGCTCTTGGCAATGATCTGCCAGGTGTATTTACCGGCAGTCTTTTCCCTAAAACTGGGGCTGGGTCCGACAAACTGCACCTTGTGGGGCGTAATTCTTAAATGTTCTAGAAGTTTTTCAGCGGCTTGTTTAGCACTAACAGAGCTAGCGCGCTCGCACCTAAGTTTTAGGGTGAAACAAAACGGTGGGAATAAAAAGGTCTGGCGTTCTTTGAGCTGTGAGGCATAGAAATCCGGCCAGTTTTTACCGACTGCCGCAGTTATAGCCGGACTTTCGGGGTGGTAGGTCTGGATAATGGCGTCGGCATGGTCGATATGACCGCGGCCTATCCGGCCAATAACTTGAGTTAACAGCTGGTAGGTGTTTTCCTCAGCCGTATAGTCTGGGAAATACAAACTACTGTCCGCCAAGACCACACCTACGACAGACAGAAGGGGCAAGTCCAGACCTTTGGCTAGCTGTTGAGTGCCAACCAGAATATCGACCTCGCCACTGCGCACGGCCTCATAATGCTGTTCAAAACGTTCGGCTTTAAGATTGTCGGTGTCAAAGCGCTGAATTCTTGCCTTAGGGAATTCCTTCTGCAAAGCCTCAACCACCGCCTTGGTCCCAATACTTTTAAATAGAATCTGGTTACTACCGCAATTTTCACACACGGAAGGCGGCGTGCTCGTTTGACCGCAGGTGTGGCAATTTAAGATGTGGCTATCGCCGTGGTAGGTCATAGGTATGTCACACCTGGGGCAGAGGACTTGCCAGCCACAAATTTGGCATAAGACTAGCCGGGCAGTACCGCGGCGGTTTAGAAACACCAGGGCTTGTTGTTTGCGGCCCAAGGCCTCGCGAATTTTTTGGAGCAATTGGTCTGAAAGGTAATATTGGCGGCTAAATTGGCCACGGTCGCGCAGGTCAACGACCTCGACGGTGGTCTTATTCTTGCCCGGGAGCGCTAATTTATCTAGACGAACAATCGGCACCCTCTTTTTCTCAGCTAAGTAATACTCGGTTACTGGCAGAGTAGCACTGCCTAGGATTAGCCGGGATTTATGGAGCTGGGCCAGCTTGCTGGCCACCCTGAGGGCATAATAGTAAGGCGCTTGCTCTTGTTTGTAGGCGGCTTCATGGGCTTCATCAACGACTATTAGCCCAATATTTTTAAGCGGGCTGAAAAGCGCTGAGCGTGGCCCAATTACTACTACTGGCTCGGTGGCAAGGGCGCATTGCAGCCAAACATCGCGGCGTTCACCCTCCGTTAAATGCGAATGAATATTGATGACTGGACTACTGAAGTGACGCTTGAAACTAGCTGCTAACTGCGGCGTTAAGCTGATTTCTGGCGTTAAAACAACTACTGAGCGGCCGCTGCCAAGGCTTTGTGCAGCCAACTCCATATAAATTCGGGTTTTGCCACTGCCGGTAATACCGTCAAGGACTGCCGCTAAACTGTTTGAGGCGGTTATTTTCTTAACTGCAGCAGTTTGTTCCTTAGTTAAGGTTTGCAAACCTTCGTTTGTCAGAGCCTTGGTCAGGGAAACGGGGCTTTTTAACTTGGTCTTGAGTAAACCGACCGGTAGAAAAAGCTGGGTCAATAAGCCTAGGGGTGCAGGGTAGTAAGTTTTCATCCAGTGTAAAAGTTCCAAACTAGCCTTTGGCACACAAATGTCTGGTAAAACTGACGACAGGGGCTTAGTGGTAAAGTCCGGTTTGCGCACTTCCTGGGCAATAATGCCTAGCGCTGTTTCCTGACGCAGGGGGACGGTCACAATAGTTCCAGGGGAGAGTTCTGAATTATAGCTATAGGTCAGCGCGTCGTGCCCAAAGAAACGACTACTACGCACCCAAACCTCATAAAACCTCATAATACTCATTATATGTTCTTTTTAGCGGATTAAACTATTGAAAAGCCAGGGCACGCAGGCTATACTTTACTTTACGTTGTTCTAATGACAATAGGAGTTCAGGTGTTAGACGTTTTCATTACATCTCGGGTGCGCAGAAAGATAATTGTGGTTTATGCCAAGTATCCGGATTTTAAAACGCACGTTCGCGGCCTGGCTAAACTTATAAAAGAGGATGCTGGCAACATTCAAAGAGAACTAAAACGCCTAGAAAAGATTGGTTTTTTGATTTCTGAGAAGCAGAGCAACACCAAGATCTATCACACCAACAAGCACTTCCCAATCTTTAAAGAACTGCAAAGTATAGTGTTGAAATCACAACGATTGAATCAGAAAAAGCAAACCCCAGGCACCTAGAACTATGGAGAAAAGCTTTCAGCTATTGGGACTCTTGGCAGATGAACGTACTTTCGTTGGGACACGAGCACTGATACCGGATGCTCTGAAGCGACGCGCCGAACGCCAGCAAGAGGCCGAAGATTTAGGTTCAGCCTTGCTGGCCTCTGAAGTAGTGGTCATGGGTGTGGATTCTGTATCTGATTGACCCTTGTAAATTCAATAAATCTAAGCTAGAATGAACACCTATGATACAAGTGACCCGCAAAGATTCTAAAGAATCGCTGGAAAACATGCTGCGCCGCTTTGGGCGCAAGGTCCAACAGGCTGGCGTAATTGCTGAAGTTAAACAAAAGCAATACTTTGAGAAGCCAGTTAGCAAGCGTGACCGCCGCAAGAAGGCCATTGTCCGTCGTGCCCGCAAGGACATCAAGGTCAAGCGCATGAAACTCGGTCTTAAGTAGACTACGACAGATAACAGAAATTGACTAAACAACTCGTTTATGCTAATATATTAGCATAATGCCACGCAAAGCTACCCCTATTAATGGTGAATCCCGAACGGTTATGGCCGACGAACGTGTTGCTGGGCTAGGCTGGGGGTCTACGCCTTCACCAGAGGGTAAGGGTAAAGACTATTTCCTAGGTCGGCCGAAAATCGGCCGAGATACACGCATAAACGGCGGTGTCTATATTGGAGCATCCGCTCGCGAGGCAATAGTAGTTGATGATGAAAAACACCCAAGGCTAGCGGATGCCTATGAATTATTAAAAGATGACTTACTTAAAGCTCAGCGCAAATCCAAGGTAGCAGCCTGGCTATTGGGGCATAAGATGCCGACAACTTTAGATCCTTTTACGGCAACCAAAGCCGCTTATCAATATACCCAACAACTTATGCCTACCGATCCAAAGGCTGTGAAGGAAATTGTAAGAGGTGAAAAAGACAGAAAAGTTTCCCTAACGTCATTTTTAGGCAGAGGTGGAGTCTGTCGACACCACGCGTTACTCAACGCATATTTTGTAGAAAAAATGATTGATGAAGGCCTACTTAACGGTGAAGTCCACGTAGAGCGTAATACGGCGATAGAAGGAGCTCATGCCTGGGCGCGTTTTACACCTGAGAGGGGAGATTCAATTATTATGGACTCCACTCAAAATTTTGTTGGCACGCCCACCCAAGCTCAGGAAGACGCAGTCTTTTGGGTATACGAGCCAACCCCTATCCAATAAATCGTATCTTACTTTACAGATAGAACTTCTCTGGTACACTTTGAGATGAACTATGGCTATAAAACAACAGATTGAAGACGACTTAAAGCAAGCCATGCTGGCTGGCGATAAGGTCTTGACTACGACGCTGCGCGGACTTAAAAGCGCCATATTAAACGTAGAGATTGCCAAAAATGCTCGCGAGCAAGGGTTAAGCGAGCCAGAAGTAGTTGATGTATTGAGCAAACAAGCCAAGCAGCGCCAAGAAAGCGCTGATATGTATACCCAAGGTGGTGGTGACGACAGGGCAGCTGCCGAATTGGCTGAAAAAGCGGTAATTGAAAAGTATTTACCGAAACAAATGGATGAAGCTGAGCTAAATACAATAATTGACCAAGCAATTAATGAAACCAAGGCTGCTGGTATGCAGGCCATGGGGCAAGTTATTGGCTTGGTTAAGCAAAAAACCGCCGGCCAGGCGGATGGCGCCACGATTGCCCGCCTAGTTAAGGAAAAACTAGCCGAATGATACTTTTAATGGGGTCGGCAGGCGCCGGCAAGGGCACTCAGGCCAAACTGCTAGTTGATAAAGACGGCTACTTCTATATATCTACAGGTGAGATGCTACGCAACTTGGCTACGGCTGAGCAGAAAGAGCGAATGCTACGCGGCGAGCTAATCAGTGACACGGAAATGATTGCCATGGTAGATAAAGCCCTGGCGGAGTTTCCTGACCCAGATCACGTTATTTTGGATGGCTTTCCGCGGTCAATACCCCAAGCCGACTGGATTTTTGACCAAGCTGGGCTAGGCAGGTACAAACACCCGGTAGTTATTAACTTGAAAATTCCAGAAGCCGAGGCCATGAAGCGTTTGCTGAGCCGGGGCCGGCCAGACGACACTGAAGAAGCAATTGCCAAACGGTTTAAAGAGCGCGAGCGGGCAACACTCCCAATGCTGCAGCATCTGGAAGATCAAAACATACCGATTATTACGATTAATGCCGAGCAGAATTTAGAAGCCGTCCATAAAGACATCATCGAAGCCCTAAACGAAAACCTCTAATGTTGACCAAAATTAAAACCGAAACTGAGATCCAAGCCATGCGCCAGGGGGGGCAAATGTTGGCTAGCGTTTTACAGACCCTGGCCGGCAGACTGGAAGTTGGCATGACCACCAAAGATCTAGCTGAGATTGCTAAGACAGAGCTGCGGACTTTGGGCGGCCAGCCGACATTCTTAGGCCAATATGGCTTTCCTGATGTTTTATGTGTTTCGGTTAACGAAGAAGTTGTCCATGGAATACCGGGTGAACGAGTAATTCAGGAAGGGGATTTGGTTGGTATGGATTTTGGCGTGACATATAAAGGTATGATTACCGACGGTGCCATCACTGTTATTGCTGGTGAGGCTCAGTCTAAAAAAGACGTTCAGTTAGTGGTTAAAACCAAAGAGGCACTGCTAGTCGCAATCGATAGCCTAAAGGATGGTGTTCGGGTTGGAAGTTTGGGCGCGACAATCCAGGAAGTACTAGACAAAGAAGGTTTTGGCATTGTGCGTGATTTGGTTGGCCACGGAGTTGGCCACGAATTGCACGAGGACCCAAACATACCTAATTATGGCTCAAGAAATACCGGCATGACACTTAAAGCCGGCATGACAATTGCAATAGAACCTATGGCGACCTTGGGAACTGAAAAAGTCCGGGTTATGCCTGATAAATGGACGGTAGCCACCGCCGACGGCTCGCGTTCGGCACATTTTGAACATACCGTTCTTATCACCAAATCCGGTGCCGAGATCTTAACTGCCTAAAACTAGCACTTGAAATTGCAAAGCCCAAGGCATAAGGGTTATACTTGGGCTCATGCGAGAACAGCAAACGTCTCACTTTATCGGGCTGGACATTGGCACGAGCAGTGTTCGCTGCGTTGTGGGGATGTTGGACGGCGAAGAAGCTACCAAACCGTCAATTATCGGTCATAGCAGTGTGGCCAATATGGGTATGCGCAAGGGCGTGATTGTCCATGTTGATGATGTGATTGACGCGGTGGCCCAGGCCGTGCAGGAAGCGGAAAGAGTTTCTGGTGTCCAGATTCACGGCGCGACGGTTAACATTAATGGGGCACACGTCAGCGGCATGAACTCGCGCGGTGTAATTGCCATCAGCAGTGCCAACCGCGAGATCACCAACGATGACCGTATGCGAGTAGAAGAAGCCGCGACAATTGTCCAATTGCCACCAAACCGTGAAATCTTGCAGGTTTTTGCCAAAAACTACCGTCTGGACGGCCAGGACAACATTAAAGACCCAGTTGGCATGCACGGTGTTCGTCTGGAAGTTGATACTCATATTGTTACGGCTTCGACGCCAACTATGCGTAGCCTGGATATAGTTTTGGAAAAGGCGCGTTTGCACGCCTCTAACCATACGTTTTCCGGTCTGGCCTCAGCCGAAGCCGTCCTAAACCGTCAGCAAAAAGAATCTGGCACGGTGCTTTTAGACATCGGCGCCGGCACTACTAATATAATTGTCATTGAAGATGGCGAAGTCCAACACGTTGCTGTTCTGCCAGTTGGCGGTATAAATATAACTAACGACCTGGCAATTGGTCTTAAGACAGACCTAGATATTGCCGAAGCCGTTAAACTAAAACACGGCAGTCTTAACTCAAAAACTAGGATTGGTAACGCGGCTATTGACGTAAACGGCGAGCACCACGCATTCTCAGCTGAAGACATTCATATGATAATTGAAGCTCGGGTAGAGGAGCTTTTGGAATACGTTGATAAAGAATTGAAAAAAATCCAACGCTCAAGGAAATTACCAGGCGGTGTGGTAATTGTTGGCGGCAGTGCCAAGCTACCAGGTCTAGCTGAATTTACTAAAGAAAAATTACAATTGCCGGCAAGAATCGGCAAGCTACAAGAAATGAGTGGCTTAATAGACACTGTGGCCGATACGTCTTATGCCACAGCCGTTGGCCTAATGATGCTAGATATGCTACTTTTACCATCTGGTGTTCAGCAAAATAAGGCTGCACCGAACATAAGTGTGTTCGGTTTTGTAGACGGACTTATTAAACGATTCAAAAAATAACTCGCCAAGTTAAAAAATTTATTCACCGGTTGAAAGTTCGTTGAACTAAGGCCAAGCATAGGGTATACTGCGGGGATAAATAGGGAGTAACAGCTAACTATGCCTCAGGTCGCACCAACCATTGAAACGTTCGCACGTATAAAAGTTGTAGGCGTCGGCGGTGCCGGCGGCGCAGCAGTCAACCGGATGATTGAAGCCGGCATAGAGAATGTCGAATTCGTAGTTATCAATACAGATGCTCAAGCTTTGCATCATTCCAAAGCCCCAACAAAAATACATATTGGCAAAGAAACCACTCGCGGCCTAGGTGCTGGCGCTGACCCAGTAGTTGGTAAAAAAGCCGCAGAAGAATCCGAAGACGAAATCAAGAAAGCCCTAGAAGGCGCCGACATGATATTTGTAACTTTAGGTGCCGGCGGCGGTACAGGTAGCGGTGCTGGCCCAATCGTAGCTAAGATAGCTCACGATATGAAGTCACTAGTGGTTGGTTTTGCAACCAAACCATTTGCCTTTGAAGGCGAAAAGCGTCGCCGCAACGCCGACGTGGCTATTAATAGCTTACGCGGCTCAGTCGATACATTAATTACTATACCTAATGACCGCTTGCTTCAGACAATTGACCGCCAAACGCCACTATTAGAAGCATTTAAGGTCGCTGACGATGTTTTGCGCCAAGGCGTACAAGGTATATCCGATTTGATTACTGTCCACGGGCTTATTAACTTGGACTTTGCTGACGTAAAGACGGTGATGAGCAACGCTGGCTCTGCATTAATGGGAATTGGACGGGCTAGCGGCGAAAACCGTGCATTGCAAGCTGCCCAGCAGGCTATTGAATCGCCATTACTGGAAGTATCAATTGATGGGGCTCGCGGCATTCTGTTTAACGTTATCGGCGGCAATGACATCTCTATGCACGAGATTAATGCGGCAGCCGAGGCAATTACGGCTGCGGCCGACCCTGATGCCAACATCATCTTTGGCGCGACAATCAACCCAGAATTAGAAGGTGAAATCATCATTACGGTTGTAGCTACCGGCTTTGACGCTTCGTACTTTGCCAATCGTGATGAAACTACCAACAAAGCTAGGAAAGAAGCGGTCGCAGATACAAAGAACAAGGTCGAGGACAATGATAGCGATATGTCTGATATCAGTACAGACCTAGATACCCACGAGCACGTTTCTGACAAAATGGGCGATTTTCATGACGATACCAACGTACCTAATATTTGGACAATGGGTGATAGCACAGAAGAGGAGCCTAGCGAGCTAGTTACTGGCGGCGTTGATGATGAGCTGGAGAAGCCGTCATTTCTGCGTCGGCTTAAGCGTCGCAAAGGTGGTGAAGATGAGCCCAAAGACGAGTCCGAATCAGGAAAATCCGACAACAAAGACTAGTGACCGACACCCTAAAAACAGCTTTTACCGAAGAGTAAATAATACACCAGAAATTGCTTGAAAAACGCTACCAGTGGAGTATGATTTAAAACATAGACGCTATATGTAGCGATTTAGTATATAGCGGCAGTACATTTATAGTGAATACAAAATTTGCTTCCTGGGTAACCCGGGGGCAAAGCTTAGGAGGTGTGCATGAAATGCAGCCGTTGTAACCAACCTGATACAAAAGTGATTGAATCACGCGATGTGTCAGATGGTCAGGCCATACGCCGTCGCCGTGCTTGTACTAAGTGCAATCACCGGTTCACAACCTACGAGCGGATAGAAACACCACAGCTGATAGTGATTAAAAATGACGGCAACAGAGAGTTGTTTAATCGTGGCAAGCTGCTGGCTGGTTTGTTTAGAGCTGCGGAGAAAACACCGCTAACTAGCGTTCAACTTGAGAACCTAGTGGCTGATGTAGAGCAGCAACTATATTCAAACGGCGAATCAGAGGTTCCATCATCGCTTGTAGGACAACTGGTGATGGAGCGGTTGGCGGGATTGAATGAAGTCGCGTACGTCCGTTTTGCAAGCGTCTATCGGCGCTTCAAGGATATAACCGGCTTTGAAAAAGAGCTCTCCCAAATACGTGCGCAAAAAACTAAGGTCAAAAGTCCGTAAGTATTCAGGCTTTTGACCTCTCCCCCTGAATTTGATCTCTTGATTTTAATCGCGCTTAAGTCTATAAATAGAAGCGTCAAGAGCATAAAGCTCGAGGGGAGCTGGCTTCGCTAAGAGAGCAGCGAAGCGTAACTCTAAACAAACACATTAATAAAAAATAATATAAACCAGGCCTATAAGGGGCTAGTCGTCTATACAGAATGTATAGGGCGGCCTCTTCTTGGCCATAAAAGTGAGGGTAATCATGGCACAAACAACCAATCTCGGAATGAGCCGCTTCTTCACGCGCCCAAAAACTAAGGCGTATGAAGCGTTAAAGTGGACCAAACGAGACTCAATTATTACTAATCCAATGAGCGGCAAGCCCGTTTTTGAGCAAAAGGGCGTGGAATTTCCAGAAGGCTGGTCACTAAACGCTATTAATATTGTGGCTCAGAAATACTTTACTGGTACGCCCGGTACAGCCAGCCGCGAAAACTCACTAAAAGATTTGATTGACCGCGTTGCCGACACGGTTACCCGCCAAGGCCTACAAGAAGGCTATTTTGAAACCCAAGCTGAAGCCGATGATTACTGCCAGGAGCTAAAATACATCCTAGCTACTCAGCGAGCGGCGTTTAACTCACCAGTTTGGTTCAACATTGGTGCGCCGGAACGCTCTCAACAGGCTAGCGCCTGCTTTATTTTGGCGGTTGAAGACACTATGCCCTCCATCCTCAACTGGTACAAAGAAGAAGGTATGATTTTTAAAGGCGGCAGCGGTTCTGGGATTAACGTTAGTACTATCCGTAGCAGTCTTGAAGCCCTAGGTAAGAGCGCTGGTACGGCTTCTGGGCCTTTGAGCTTCATGCGTGGCGCCGACTCCTCAGCCGGAGCTATTAAGAGTGGCGGTAAAACCCGTCGGGCCGCCAAGATGGTCATCTTAAACGTTGATCATCCTGACGTCATCGACTTTGTTTGGTGTAAAGCCATCGAAGAGCGCAAAGCCCATGTGCTCCAAGAGGCTGGCTATGACATGAGCCTGGACGGCAAAGACATCTTTTCGGTCCAGTACCAGAACGCCA
>CAZYVW010000005.1:0-27143 GCA_964651645.1 uncultured Candidatus Saccharibacteria bacterium | reverse complement strand
ATAACGCTCAATTATCGCTTGTTTAGTAAGATTAGAAACAGCGATAATTTTGTCGGCCATCATCATGCCCATGTATTAAATCTCTTCAACCATTGGGTTGCCACCATTACCTCCGGAACGATCGGACTCAATGGCATGGACATGCACCACTAAAGGTTTGCCGCTTAACTGTTTAGCCCTAACAGCTGCCCGCATAGTAAGCCAGTCATGAGCATGGATTACATCAAACTCTCCTAAAGAAACGATCCTGTCCATAGACTTCTCATAGATACGGTGATACTCAGACAAGGCAACTTTCTTTTCCCAGCCTTGCTCATTTACGAATTTAAAGCTGTCGTAAGCCATCCCAGATTTTTGAACTTCTTCAACATCAATAGGCACGGCCGAACTTACGCGCATAAAATCAATTGAGCTATGGTCGGCAATATAAGGAACGATAAAATGGATATCTGCACCTGCGCTAGCTAGAGCCTTGCATAAGTGCATGCACGCTACCCCAAGTCCACCACTGTTATGTGGAGGAAGCTCCCATCCCAACATTAAAATTTTCAACGCGCTTCCCTATGTTTATTTGCTACCCTTCAGTATATCGGTTCGACCCCTTTAAGCACAACCTTTTTTGCCTAAACTGAGAATAAAAAAAGACCAAAACTTTTGGTCTTCGTTTTGGTGCGCGGGAAAGGACTTGAACCTTCACACCTTGCGGCACTAGCTCCTAAGGCTAGCGTGTCTACCATTTCACCACCCGCGCATTGGCATCATTATATATATCACTGATGAGCAAGCCAAACTAACTTATTGAAACAAGTATTCTCTCAGCCATGGCTTCCGGTTCGGCAGCCGTAGTTATAAGACGGCCAATGGCTAAAATATCCACACCCGTGCCCAGCGCTTCTTGAGGCGTAGTATGAACATCTGGATTGTATCTAGGTTCTCCTGGCAGACTAATGCCAGTGCCGATTTTTATCAAACCTTCTCTGTATGGATATTCGTGCTGTTCAACGTCCAAAACAGCCCCCGCGTATCTGGAGGGAAACATGATACCGTCAACAACTCTTGAATCAAAGGCCATACGAGTTGCCTCTTTAACAGTTTCATCGGGCGTACGATTGTACAAACGAATAGAGCTAGAAAGTGATAATGCTGGGGTGCTGGCACTTACAATGAGTTTTGAACCATTTTTATTAGCGCCCGCTGCAGCTATAGCTTCTTCGCCACTAGCCATATGAATGCTTAAGTAGCTAGGAGCAACATAGCTTTTAACAGCGTCAGTTACCGCATTAGCCATCAGTTCTGGCTCTTCAATGGCAAAATTAGTATCGGCGAAAAACTCGTTTATTCCGTGAGCGGAAGCCATTTTCATAATCTTGCTAAGGGAGTAGGAGCCATGTGCCTGCTGCCCAACCTTTAAACCACGAAGCTGTTTGGCAATTCCAAAATATACGTGGATGCCACGTACTAAATCTTCTCTCAGGTTATCAACAGTAAGGAAAACTTTGTCCTCGGGCCTCGCACACTCGAGTTTACTCATGTAGCACTATTCTGACAGAATTAAGCTTGTTTGTAAAAAGTCAGACATGCGTCGCCGTAGTCTTTTTCTTTAACGGCCGCTAAGTCCAAGCCCGGTAACTTAGGGGAGTTTTCTTTAGCCGGCCAGCACAAAACAAAGGTGCCATTTGGGCTTACGTGGCGGGTCAGCTTCTGTATGACCTTCAGATTAATCTTATCAAACGGTGGGTTACAGAGGACTAAGTCAAACTTAGCACTAGAATTATTGTCTGACCAAGTAGAAACATTAGCCTGAATTGGCTTAGCAACATTGCCTAGGTCTAGGTCTTTCATATTCTGATTTATCGTATTAAAAGCGGTTCTATCAATCTCTGTAATCACTGAGCTTTTGGCGCCGCGGCTCAGCGCCTCAATACTCAGAGCGCCGCTGCCGCCAAAACAATCTAGAACCGTCAGCCCCTCTATATCACCAAGTGTGTTGAACAGAGCGCCGCGCATCCGTTCGCTCATTGGGTGCGTCAAACTAGTACCAGGTGATTTAAATAGTCTGCCGCCCAAACGACCACTAATTACCCTCATTACGCGCCGCCTCCTCAGCAGCAGCATACCAAAATAGAGTTACAACCTGAATCATAGCCGGACCCAGTTTGTTACGGACTTGCCAAGCCAAACGCGGCGTCCAACCACGCTTAACATAGCGGTCAAAGATACCCAGGACCGCGATTTCTTTGGCTGTGCGCTTATAAAATTCCATTACGCCAAGCTCTTTTACTAACTTAATATCCGCCTTGCTTGGCTCGGTTTCCCCAAAACCCAGCGGTGCAATAAGTGTGGCTACGCCCATTTCAAACAAAGCGTGTCCCATGCGCAGGCCTTTTGGTCCCCACATCCGCCAGTTGTTTTTGACCCAGCCGCGGATGTTACCGCCTGGTACAAAATTCTTTTTTAGTAGTGTCGTACGCGTGTCCAAACTCTGCCCGCCCATAAGTTCAATCAGCTTTTCCTCGTACGGGTAATGATGCGCAGGCGTTAAGCCGTCGACTAAAGCGTGCGACAGCCAGGCCGCTTCAAATGCGCTGCGTTCCTTGTTGTTTGCTTTTAATTGATTCACTAGGTGCTTGTAGTGTTCCTCAATAAGATTAAGCAGCTCGGCATCATCAGTATTAAACGGGTTAAAAAAATGCCAAGGCTCGTCCTGGGCCGGGCTTTTTATCTTAATACCATCCGGGCCACCACGACCTTCAAAATGCAAAATGCTGCGGATTTTAGGGAAGTTTTGGCCCTTACGCATAACCTCATCAAGGTGTTTGCGGGCCACGCGGTCAACTTTTTGGTGCGCGCCAAAGAAATGGCCAGAAAAGTCCGTAATCAACCAACCGGAGTACACTACGGCGCCTCGCTGGCAAATAAAATAGAAGGTAGAGTAATGGTCATTTAGGTCTTTTAGTTTAAATTCGTTACAGCACG
Source organism: uncultured Candidatus Saccharibacteria bacterium (assembly GCA_964651645.1). Lineage (GTDB taxonomy): Bacteria > Patescibacteriota > Saccharimonadia > Saccharimonadales > CAZYVW01 > CAZYVW01. The sequence continues at coordinate 24,167 of CAZYVW010000005.1, read as the reverse complement.
GAGGCGATTAACTCGCTCCGCCAACTCTTTATATTCTAACAGGTCGTCTTTCTTGTCTATAAATTTCTGAGCGGCCGAGCGGGCAGCAGCAATCAGCCGGACGTCTGTTAAACTGGCCACTCTCAGGTCCAACTGGCCGTGTTGCATAACGCCGTAAATAGCTCCCGGGCCGCGGATTTCTAGGTCCATCTCGGCCAAGGCAAAACCATCGGATGATGTTTCTAAGGCTCGCAGGCGACGGGTTGGCGCTGAAGAGCCGGTCATTACCAAAAAGCAGTAGCCTTGTTCATCGCTGCGGCCTACGCGGCCGCGCAGTTGATGAGCTTGGGCCAGGCCAAAGCGTTCGGCTGATTCAATGACCATAGCATTGGCATTAGGCACGTCTACACCAACCTCCACCACAGTAGTAGCTACTAAAATGTCGGTTTTGCCGCTCACAAAATCTTCCATAATCTTGGCTTTGTCCTCGACCTTCATTTTGCCGTGCAATAGGCCAACACTATGACTCTTAAAAGTTTTTTTAACACGCTCATAGACTTCTTCTACGGATGTCTCGCCCGGCATAATATCGCTGGGGGATATCTGCGGGCAGACAATGAAGATCTGCTGCTTTTTATCTAAAACTGCTTGCAGTTTGTCGTTTAGCTGCGGGCGAGAATTGGGCGAGACAATTTTGGTAATAATCGGCTTGCGCCCCGGCGGTTTGTCGCCAATGATGGATACATCCATTTCACCATACAGCGTTAACGCTAGCGAGCGCGGAATCGGCGTAGCTGTCAGGCTCAATATGTGTGGCAAGTGGCCGGCTTTAGCCTGTAGTTTTTTGCGCTGTTCCACTCCAAAGCGGTGCTGCTCGTCAATAATTACTAACCCTAGGCGGTGCATGTCCACACTGTCCTGGATAAGCGCGTGTGTACCAATAATAAACCGCACCGCGCCGGCTTTGATGCGTTGTCTAACTTCTTCTTTGGCTTTGGGCTTAATACTGCCAATGAGCAGGCCAATCTGGTCCTCGTAACCAAGAGGTTTTAAAAAGTTATAGATGGTCTCGGCGTGCTGGCGGGCCAATAGTTCCGTAGGCGCCATCAATGCAACTTGGTAATTTTGTTCCATCGCCATCAGCGCCGCCATGGCAGCTACAACCGTTTTGCCGGAACCAACATCGCCTTCTACTAGCCGGTTCATCGGCTGGTCTTTTTGCAGGTCCAGGTATATTTGCCAGATAACTTTGCGCTGGGCATCAGTTAGCTTGTATGGCAAGTGGCCAACAAATTCCTTAGCCAGGGCCTCTTTAAATGGTATTTGCAAGGCTTTATTGGCCGCTATTTCCTGTTTGTTCAGCAGGCTGGCTAGGCTTAGTTCAAAGATTTCCTCAAAGCCCAGCCGCCGTTTGGCTGTTTCCAAATCCTCGCTGGAAAGCGGAAAATGCATACTTTTTATAGCCGTGCCTTTTGGCATCAAGTTTTCTTGTTTTATCAGCCACTTTGGCAGTGTTTCTGACATCTCAGGCAAGACCTCAAAGGCAGCTTTTAAGGCTTTTCGTATTTGTCCGGACTTTAGGCCCTTAGTTTCGCGATACACCGGCACAATACGAGCCGTATTTACAGGAAACTCGCTAACTAACTCCGCTGATGGGTTCATAATTGATAGTCTGCCGGCTCGGAGTTCAAACAATCCTGAAATATAGTATTCAGTACCCGGCTTAAGTGCCGCTGCCCGGTAAGGTTGATTAAACCAAACCAACCGCACGCTGGAAGATTCATCAGACGCTACGGCTTCAGTAATATGCATGCCACGGCGTACATAACGGCCTTTGGCCTGCTTTATCTCGGCCTTAATGGTCACAATGCCTGGTTTTATATGGGCAATAGAGGAAATATGGGAATAATCATCATACCGCCGGGGGAAGTTCAGTATTAGCTGTTCAACCGTCTCAATGCCCAGCTTCTTCAGCTTCTTACCAACTTCCTCACCAACACCCTTCACATCCGTAACCGAACTCTCCAAAGTCATAACCTAAAGTATAGGTCAAATTTCCAATTGATTAGTATCAAAGAGTATAATTTATGCCATGAATAATGATATGGCTCTCGGAAATTTAGAGAATTTGATAAGTGATCTTGAAGACAGTATTGATAACAATGAGCTTTCTAAACTAGATATTTCAAACTATAAAAAGAAACGAGATCAGTACTCTAAAAAGCTAGGTATAACTATTTTTAAACGTGAGGGAAGCGGCGATAAACTTGTGGTAGCTCGTTTTTACGAGCTGAGTGCCCTAGTATATTTTGCAACTCAAGGTTTTGATATGGCTGAATTAGAGCTTGATAATCTCTATAAATTTCTACCACCAAGTAAAAGCCCCATTTCAAAATTAGTAAAAACCCTTAGAGCAAAAGGTGTGCGCAGTGCAGGCCATTATGTTCCTCGTAAAATGACTATTAATGAGCATCGACAGTCTGTGGGCAATCAAACACCTGAAGACTTGATTAAAACTGCTGTAGCTGTTGTATTTTTGGGCGCTTTAATTCTGTTAGGTATAGTAATAGCTTATCAGCAACTTTTCCCAACCAGTAGCTAAGATTTTTAGATTAGGTCTACAACCCCCCGTAAATAAATAACTACTCTGCTACTTGCTCTTTTAAAGCATAAAAGTCTCTTATAGACTTAACGTTCTGCTCAATACTTAGAATAATAGGGTAGAGATGAGCAACACTACTTTCTTGAATTTTTTCACTTAGACTTGGCGTATTTTCTAGCCAGCTTTTCAGCACTAAGAAGTCGTTCTTGCTTGCATCTACTAGATCAGCAGTATCCTGGTCTAAAGCGGTAAGTTCTATAGTTGTTGGCAAGAACCCTTGTGAGGCAATGTTTGAAACACCACAGTAATAGCAAGCAGTTATTAAGTTGTCCACTCGCATTTGTTCCAAACCAGCCTTAGTAAATGGAAGGCTTGTTTCCTCATCTTCTTTGAGAATACCGTTATTACTTACTGCTTTTAAGATTTCGCTTATTTTCTCGTCCGTAGGCCTTGGATTAGTTACTGCTCTTGTAAGTCGATCAAGCATTCGTAAGGAAAGCTTGCTGAGAGTGTCAGTGCTTTCACCAATTCTAACCAACGAATCATGTGATGCATTCTCTGATTTTTGTGCGGCAAGAAAAAATATAACAGAGAGGACTACTGCACCTATAGCAACAATGATTGAGACTATACTCCCTACTATATTCGCTATTTCTAGCCCTGATAAACTACCCATTTGAGTTAACTCTAGGTTCGCAAAGCAACAAATGCAAGCATAAGAAGTTTGAGCTAAAGGAAACTTGAAACCTAAGGTTTCATCTCAGCTTTGCTGCGTCCCAGCCTCTGGACTGGCCTGAGCAAGCACGTCAACACTACAACTATCAGCTGAGGGAGTGTCTGAAGAGGCCAATCGTAGAGTGGGCGAGGAGTTGCCCGAAGCTGTTGTAGTGTTTGACGAGTGCTTGCGTCAAGACAGGACAGCCGGCTGCGGGTTTTTGCCTACTTTTGGGCCTGCAGCCAAAAGTAGGTCGGAAAGCGAGCGAAGCGCGCACCGAAGCTATTTGGCTTTGCGAATAAGGAAGAAGACACTGGGGCCAAAGTAGAGCTTGGATAAGGCTTTTTGCATTGGGCTTTCAAGCGCCAACATCAGCTTGCGAGGCATGACTTTTTTGAGCCCCGGCAGGCGCAAATTAGAAACAGACAGAGTCTTTTCTACCTTTAGTCCAGCGTGCGCCAGCTGTTTGATAACAGTTTTAGGATTGTGATTTACAAAGGCAATCTCGTCCTTGCCCTTGTTCTTTTTAGAACGAATGTCCACTGGTTCACTTGGGAATTTCTTTAATTGCAGCATGTGTTTTAGACGATTGCGAGCATGCTGGTAGTTGGCAACTTCTAAGATAAAGTAGCCGTCATCAGCCAACACACGATGGAATTCTGCAAACTCGGCTGACGGGTCTGGCAGGTGGTGCATAACCCGGATCATAGTTAGCAAATCAACTGAGCCGTCTGTGAACTTCAGCTTGTCAGCCTGCATTAGTTGTTTATCAATCCGCGGGTAGTCTTTTAGAAAATCCTCGGCAATATCCAGCTGCTGCTGGGATGGCTCAGCCAGGGTAACTTTGTCTGCATAGTCCTGAAGCAATACACATAGCCGGCCGTAGCCGCCACCAACATCTACGGCATGCTTAAAGTGCTTACTTCTTAAAAGCCTATTTATGGCAATTTGTTCGGAAGCGTTCTCATAATCACGCCCATCCCAATAGTGCAAATAGTTATGTTTGGGGTCGTTATACTGGTCGGCCTTTTTTGTCATAAGTTAACAGTATAGCAGAGGTTAAGCAGCAAGATGAACAGCTTCCCAAGCGGCTTCACGGAAGGCTTGGGCAAATTTTTTCTGGTCGTCTTCTGGCACTTGGCTAACGGTTTGTTCCTGAGCTGGAGTTTCTGCTAACCAATAAGGCAACCCAAGATATTGACGAGCAGTTAGCCGGCTGCCTTCTTTATCCCATTCCGAAGATAAGGTTAGGGCATATTCCCCCATTTTCCTTGAGACGCCATGCCTCATTGAGGTGACAAAGCCTTCTAAGTCTTCTGGCCGGTAGTCTTCTACGCGCAGTTTCCAGCCAATACCAATCTCTACACGGCTTTGACCATTACCCGGTACCTGAGGCTTGTTATTGACTCTATTTGCCAACACAAAAGGCTGGCTCCACCTTGGAGTATGGTCGGTAACCTCGTCTGCACTAGCGTAAGACATAGGAACACCTTCAGCTCCAAATAGCGTACCTTCGGCGATAACTAGGTCTGATAAAACCGGCATTTGCTTTAGGGCTTCAAGAAATCTTAGGCCTGCTGCGTGTGTTGTATCGCGCTCAAAGCTGCCAAGTCGGGGGAAGTCTGGGTGCTTAGAGTGTTGAGCCATAAGGCCGTTAAAGCGCATAAACTCTTCTGAGATTATTCCACGCACCTCAATATTTTTATCTATTTCACCTGCAGGATGTGCCATAGCAATTTATATTACAGAACTCCCCCGCTTGATGCTACTTATGCTTTAAGAATAGCGTTATTATTTTTGCCGCGCCGCAGAACAACTGCCCCGTCTATATTTAAGGTTTGTTCTGGTGCCAAAGAGACGCCGTTAATGTACACCGCTCCTTCAGTTATAAATCGCCTGGCTTCAGTGTTAGAAGCTGCTAGACCTGTTGCAACCAATGATTCAACAATGTCACCTTTGAACGTCGCTGTGGGCAGCTCAGCTTCTAGCTCTTTAAAATCACTAGCCGTCAAAGCTGAGAAATCACCACCACCAAACAAAGTGTCAGTTATTTTTTTAACGGAGTCGGCCGACTGTTGACCATGGACTAACTTGGTTACTTCATAAGCCAGAGTTTTTTGAGCTAGGCGGCCGGATTTGTCTGTATTAAACTCGGCCATAAGCTTGTCAACTGCCTCTTTGTCCATCTCTGTGTAGACCTTAAGATAATCTTCTACCCCGTCATCACCCAGATTCAACCAAAACTGATAGAACTGGTACGGGCTAGTCTTTTTTGCATCCAACCAAATGGCGCCAGCTTCGCTTTTGCCAAACTTTTGACCAGTGGCTTTATTAATAACTAAATTCAAAGTTATGACATCGGTTTCCGCACCACGGGCACGTCTAATAAGTTCAACTCCACTCAAGCAATTACCCCACTGGTCAGAGCCACCCAGCTGGAGGGTTACAGCCTCCTCATCAAATAAGTGTAGGTAGTCATAACCTTGTAAAATTGTGTAGCTAAACTCGGCATAACTTAGGCCGGAGCCGCCTTCGTTCAGACGTTTGTTAATGTAGTCACGTTGAATCAGCGGCGTCATACTAAAGTGTTTGCCAATGTCCCGTAAAAACGGCAAAATTTTTACATCTTTAGTCCAGTCCAGGTTGTTAACTAGTTTGAACTGCTGGCCACTAAGTATCTTTGTTAGCTGCTCTTTGGCCTTTTCTACATTATGGGCAATAGTTTCCTCGCTTTGCAGGGGGCGTTCTTTGTCCTTGCCTCCTGGGTCACCAATCAGGCTAGTTGAGCCACCAGCAAGCAGCACGCCTTCTAAGCCATGACGTAGAAACGTTTTAACAAACATCATAGCTGCTAGATTACCGACGGTCTGAGAATCAGCTGAAGCATCAAAACCCATATAGAACTTAGGCTTTTTCTTATCAAGCTGGGTAAGATCTTTAAATGTAGTCTGGTTTATAAAACCGCGCCAGGTAAGTTCTTCACTAAGTGTCATGTTGTTTAATCTTTTCCTTTGTCTGTAGTATATCGTAAGAATCCTGCCTCGACCACGGCTTTGCATGATGGTTAAGGTTTAACTGCTTTATGCTGGTCTTTATTTGGTATAATGAATGAATTCTTATGAATATATTCAAGAAGCCAGCTAGCAAGGGTCGTAAACTCAGCAAGAATCAGTTCATGACCAAAAGTGGCGCCGTTATAAAGGTCAAGCGTAGTTTGAGCGATAGATTCCTTGCGCGCAGTGACAACAAGGCCCGGCGCAAAGCTGACAGTAAACATACTCTACCCAAGAACAAATTTAAGCGCCTGGTTGCCCGTCTTGAGCCAAAGCGCATGTATCACTACTGGTTTAGCCGCGAGGGCGGCATTATGGCGCTTAAAATCACCGGCGTCGGTGTGGTGGCTGGGTTTCTCTTAGCTTTTGGACTGTTTGCCTACTTCCGTAAAGACCTGCCAAACCTTAAAGATATTTCTGGTAATAACATTGGTGGCAGCATGCGCTACTACGACAAAACCGGCAAAACTTTGCTATGGGAAGATTATGACGCCGTTAAGCGCATCCCTGTACAGGACACCGAGATTTCCCAATATATGAAGGACGCCACGGTGGCGATTGAGGATAAGGACTTCTTTAAACACGGCGGCTTTGATGTCCGCGGTATTGCCCGGGCAGGTTTTAACGATGCCTTTGGACACGGCGGCACTCAGGGGGGTTCCACTATTACCCAGCAGCTAGTTAAGCTAACCCAAAACTGGTCGGGTGACCGGACGATTACCCGTAAAGTTAAGGAACTGATTTTGTCTGTTGAGCTGGAACGCAGCTACTCCAAACAGGAAATCTTGACTGGTTATTTGAACACCGCGCCTTACGGCGGTATTGAGTACGGCGTAGAAGCGGCCTCGCGCGATTACTTCCAGAAATCAGCTAAAGACCTAACTCTGTCTGAGGCAGCCATGCTGGCGGCTATTCCTAAATCACCGCGTTATTACTCGCCTTATAACTCTGTTGATTTTGATAAATCGGCCTTTGAAGCCCGCAAAAACTACATTCTGGAACAAATGGCCGACCAAGGTAAAATTACCAAAGCCCAGGCTGCTGAGGCTGAAAAAGTTGATGTTATTGCCGAGGTTAAACCACGTCAAGCTAAGTACGACGGTATTAAAGCACCGTGGTTTGTGCTGGCGGCTAAAAAAGAGTTGGAAGACAAATACGGTGACCAAACTGTAAAACGCGGTGGCTGGACGGTGACTACATCGCTTGATTTGTCGCTGCAAACTGAGGCAGAAAAACAGGTCAATAACGGCATGGCCCAAGTTCGCCGCCAAGGCGGTGACACTGCGGCCTTTGCGGCTGAGGATGTCACTACTGGCCAAATGGTGGCGCTGGTTGGCGGTAGCGACTTTACTAACCCGGAATACGGCCAAATTAATTACGCCCAAACGCCATTACCGCCAGGCTCCAGCTTTAAGCCTTACGACTACACGGCGCTAATGGAGAACAATACGAATGTTGGAGCTGGTTCAGTGCTCTACGACACTCTAGGACCAATTGATGGCTATCCTTGTACTAATAAGAACAACCCTAAGGGCGATAAAAACGCCAACTGCTTGTGGGATTACGACTTCCAGTTCCCAGGTGCCGAGACTCTGCGCTACGCACTGGGCGGCTCTAGGAACGTCCCGGCCGTCAAAGCCATGCTGATAACCGGCGTCAATAAAACCATTGAAACGGCCGAGAAATTGGGCCTTAAGAGCGGTTACAAATGTTACGCCGATGAGCAACTGACTAAAGAAACCCAATGTTACGCCTCCTCGGCCATTGGCGATGGTTCCTTCCTCCACCTTGACGAGCATGTCCATGGTTTTGCTAGTTTGTCGCGTAACGGCCTAAACTTGCCGCAAACTTATATTCTTAAAATTACCGACGCCGCTAATAAAACTATTGATGAGTGGAAGCCGAGTAAGGGTGACCAAGCAGTTAGACCAGAAGCCGCCTACATTGTTGACGATATGCTGAGTGACCCTAACGCCAGCTACTTCCCAGCTGGCCGCAAGCCGCACCGCTACAATGGCGGCCAAGGTACTTGGAATTTTGCAATGAAAACTGGAACAACCAACGATGGCAAGGACGGTTGGATGATGGGCTTTTCTACCAAGTACGCCGCCGGTGTTTGGGTTGGTTACCACTCAAGGCAAAGAGTTATGAGCGGCACCATGGAAAATATGACTCAGCCAATTTGGCAAGGCTGGATGGATTCGGCCCACAAGAATCTAAAACCAGTTGACCGTGAACGCCCGTCCGGTCTGCAATCACTCCCCGCCTATATTATCCGTAACCACATTGGCATTGGCTCGGTTGAACCAAGCCCAGCTAACGAGCTTTACCCAAGCTGGTACAAACAGCCGTCCAAAGCCAACAGCGGTGCCAAGACAATTGACACGGTCTCGGGAAAGATTGCCACAGAATGTACGCCAGACAAAGCTCGCCAGCAAGTGAGCAACGCCGACGCCAATATCTTCTCGATTGACCCATACTTTGGCAATAAACCAGGAAGCACCACGACCGATACCGACGACGTCCACAAATGTGATGACCGCAAACCGGGTGTTAGCCTGACTGTTAATGATAACGGCAGTGGCCAATACCAATTTATTGCAACTGTCAGCCAGGGCTCCTACCCGCTAACTGGCAGCCGCCAGGGCACAGTCAACTTCTACGTCAATGGGCAAATTGTTACTACCCAAAACATTAACAATGCTGACGTTGATACAGTTGCCTACAACTACACTGCCACAGCTAGCGGCAGTGCGACCGTCAAAGCAGAGGTCGTCGACAGCGTTCTCTACAGCGCTACTGACGAAAAAGCTGTAAATTTAGCGCAAGGGTCAGCAGCGCTGACCCTAAGCCACAGCAGAGCCAACACCACGACCGAAAACTTTAGCTGGGCAGCTTATAGCGGAGCTGGCAGTTACAAACTGTGTGTAGTTAAGACTGGCGGCACTGGTCCTGACCCAGGGTGTGTTAATAGCACCAACACCTCAGAGCCTAAAACTCTAACTCCTGGAGCCAGCTACGAAGCCTACGTTTCCGCATATACTGGGTCAAACGGTGACGGCACTAAATTAACCGAATCTGCACACGTAACCTTTACCTTCTAGGTCTCGAGGAATTGATTGAGTGCAGTGCGAACGTCTTTGACGCCAGTAAGTAGTGCTGGTTTTTTGCCGGATTTAATAACCGGGCCAATGGCCGCTTCAAACCCTAACTTTTTAGCTTCAGCTACCCGCTTTTCAATACCTGGTACGTGGCGGACCTCACCAGAAAGCCCAACCTCGCCAAACACTACGGCATTTTTTTTGAGACTTAGACCTTTAGCCGCCGAACCTATAGCCATTACTATTGCCAGGTCAGCCGCCGGCTCGCTGATTTTAAGACCGCCAACAATATTTATATAAACGTCATGCTCGGCGAGCGATAATTTGGTCCGGCGCTCCATCATGGCAATTAATAAATTAACGCGGTTTAAATCGATTCCGCTGGCTGCCCGCTTAGGGTATCCGTAAGACGACTTGTTAACAAGGGCTTGGACTTCAACCAGTAGCGGCCGCGTGCCTTCCATGGTTGCCAGTACCACTGAACCATCAGTTACTTGGCGCTCGGCCAGCATAGCGGCTGACGGGTTAGCTACCGGCAGCAGTCCTTCTTCTACCATTTCAAAGATTCCTGTTTCATTAGTTGAGCCAAAGCGGTTCTTAATACTTCGCAAAATCTTAAAGCCGCCATAGCGGTCGCCCTCTAGCTGCATAACACAATCAACAATGTGCTCTAAAACTTTAGGGCCGGCAATTGAGCCTTCTTTAGTCACGTGGCCAACAATAATAACGGCCGTGTTGGTCTGTTTGGCGGCGGCAGTCAGTAAGTGGGTGCTGTTAGTTATTTGGCTGACTGTGCCAGCTGATGAAGCGGCCGCACTGGTGCTCATAGTCTGGATGGAGTCCACAATAACTAGGTCAAACTCATTGCCGGCAATTGTTGCGGCAATGTCGTCACTGCTATTGCTGGTGCTTAATAAGAGCCCAGGGTTTTTGACTTTAAGCCGAGTGGCTCGCAGAGAAACTTGGTGCCCGGACTCCTCGCCGCTAACGTATAAAACTTTGTTGGTCTTGGCTACACCATTGGCAATTTGTAGTAGCAAAGTACTTTTACCAATCCCGGGCTCGCCGGCAATTAGACTGACACTACCCGCCACAATGCCTCCACCCAAAACCATGTCTACTTCCAAAATAGTGCTGCTGAGGCGTTTCGAGACATCTTTTTTTGCCAAGGCGTTGACCGACTGGCCGTTGAGCTTAGCCCCGCTTTTTATAATCGCGTTGGCAGATTTTTCTATATCGACTTCTTCTTGCAAAGTATTCCACTCGCCGCATTGGTGGCAACGTCCACTCCAAGTTGCGGCTACTGCCCCACAACTATTGCACACATACCTCGAATTTTTCCTGGCCATGCCGCTAGTATAGCAATTTACAAACTAGTGGGCACAGAATGGCTATCTATAGCTTGGAAGAGCTCCTGTTGTTGGACGCTTAATGCCTTGTATTTTTCTATTAAAGAATTGTACTGTGCAACCAAGTTATTGAGCTGGCTCACGCCTGAATTATAAGCATCAATGCGAGCATTAAATTCCTGGGCTTGTTTGGCAGTATTAACGCTGCCGCGCTGAGCCTGCAAGCTAGCTTCTTCATTAGACAATTGACTATCAAGCTTGTCGATATTTTGCTTTAGAGCAGTAAGCTGACTTTCAATTGTTGCCGCTTGATTTTGGAGCGATGTAAAAAGACTTTCATATTGTTCGGAATACCCAACAATTTTGGATCTGTCCGTAAAGTAACGTTTGTAATAAGTTTCCAAGGCATCGGGCAAATTGCGGACCTCAGTGCCTAGAATAGAATGGAGCTCATCAGTAACATCGGCGCCAGCTTGCTTGTAACTATCAATCGTACTGCGAATTCGCGCATCAGTGACGTTGGCATAGGTTGCTTGGATAAGTTGGTTAATGCGAGCTTTTTCATTGCTCCCCAGCCGGTCGTAAGCCGCGTGCAGCATTTCATGCGAGGCCGTTACTTCTTCAATACCATTAAGCCGGCTATCCGTAACGTTATACAGGTAAATGCCGCTGTGGTTGATGTAGCAGCCCAGGACAATGGTTTGTTCACTGCCGCTGGCACCCGAGGAGCAGTGCTGGTTAAAGGTGGTTTTGTCTTCTAAGTCAGGGTGATTAACGTAAAACAAATGTCTGCCCGCAGCAGTCATGGTGGTGTTGTCAGCCAGAGCCGTAATAGCCACTGGCGGCTGATAATCAAATAAGCGCCAGGCGTCAAAAATTGCCAGGCGTTGCCACCAACCAATTGCAGCCAAAACGATTAGCCACAGCCCAATGATTAAACCAACACGCGAGGAGCCCTTATGACGCTTTTGGTACATGCGCTTAGTATATCAACTTACTCGGTGGAGGCGGAGTAGGCTAATTCTTTGTTTTTGGTGCCTACTTGGACAATATGGCCCTTACTAACACGTTCGCTGAGCATTTCAATGGCAATATGGTCCTCAATCGTGTCCTGAATAAGCCGGCGCAGAGGGCGGACGCCATTCTTGGCATCGTAGCCGTTTTCCAGCAAGTATTGCTTGGCAGCTGGGCTAACCTCTAGACCAAGACCACGCTTCAACATGCGCTCTCGCAGCTCATCAATCTGCAAGTCCATGATTCTTAGCACATCTTTTTGGGTCAGAGCTCTAAACACTACAATTTTATCAATCCGGTTCAGTAGTTCTGGCCGCATGTTCTTTTTTAGATCGTCCATAACCTTGTCTTTGTTAGCGTCATGCAGCTTATCAAGATCCTTAAGGTCGCTAGGGCGGGAGGCGTGAAAGCCAAGGTTGGCTTCGCGCTGGAGCTTTTCAGCACCAATATTACTGGTCATAATAATTATAGTGTTGGTGAAATCAATACTGCGACCTTTGGCATCAGTCAGTACACCGTCTTCTAGAATTTGCAGCAGCATGTTGAATACTTCTGGGTGAGCTTTTTCAATCTCATCAAACAATACAAGACTGTAGGGCTGTCGGCGAATTTTGTCTGTTAATTGGCCACCGTCATCGTAACCAACGTAGCCAGCCGGGGCGCCAACTAGACGTGAAGCCGTATGGCGCTCGCCAAACTCACTCATGTCAATTTTGACTAGGTTCTCTTCGCTGCCAAAAAACTCACGGGCCAGCACCCGGGCTAGTTCGGTTTTACCAACGCCGGTTGGACCTAAGAAAATAAACGAGCCAATTGGCCGTTTGCCACTGCTAATTCCGCTGCGGTTGCGGCGCACCGCTCTAGAAACGGCAGAAACCGCTTCGCTTTGACCCATGACATACTTGCTTAAACGCTTTTCCAGGTTCAGTAAATATTTAGCTTCAGAACGGATGACTTTAGTTACGGGGACACCAGTTGCCCGGGCGACAACACCAGCCACATCTTCACTAGCCATTGTCAGTTTGCGCCGTCCCTTGCCGGCCGCCTCTAGCTTGGCTAATTGGTCATTGAGCTGGCTGGCTTTGGTTTTAAACTCGGCCGCGCGTTCGTAATCTTCAGCCTCAGCGGCTTCCTCACGACGGATGTTGGCTAGCTTGAGTTCTTTTTGTAGTTTACGGACTTCTGGGCTGGTTTTGCCCTTATCTACCCTGATATGGGCGGCAGTTTCGTCCAGTAAATCAATGGCTTTATCTGGCATAAAGCGGTCGCTGATGTAGCGGTCTGATAGATTGGCAATGTCTTCAATAATGTCGTCGGCAATCGTCACGCCGTGGAATTTTTCATAATGTTTTCTAAGGCCCTTTAGTATGGCGATGGTTTCTGTAAGCGTGGCGGCTGGCACTTGGATTGGCTGAAAACGGCGTTCCAGCGCGGCGTCTTTTTCTATGTGCTTGGTGTATTCCGTAGTTGTAGTGGCGCCAATTACCTGAATTTTACCGCGAGCAAGAGACGGTTTTAATATATTACCGGCGTCCATGGCGCCCTCGGCGGCTCCAGCGCCAACGATTAGGTGCAGCTCATCAATAAAGATAATCGTCCTGCGATCGTTTTCCAGCTCGCTCATAACCTTTTTTAACCGCTCTTCAAACTCACCGCGGTATTTAGTCCCAGCAATCATGCCGGCCAGGTCTAGCATCACCAGGCGCTTGTCTATTAGGCTGTCGGGCACGTCTTCGCTAACTATGCGTTGGGCTAAGCCTTCAACAATGGCTGTTTTACCAACGCCGGGCTCACCAATTAGCACAGGGTTATTTTTGGTCCGGCGGTTTAAGATGGTTATTACACGGCGGATCTGGGGCTCACGGCCAACAACTGGGTCCAACTTGCCCTCTCGGGCTTGAGCCGTCAGGTCAGTACCGTAGTAATCAAGGGCTGTCTTTTTGCCTTTTTTGGTTCGCGTTGCCCGAGCGGTACTGCCATCGCCGGATTCTTCATACTGTTGGCGGTTTAAGAACTGCTCTAGTTCGCTAACCATATTATCAACGTTAACGTTCATGTCTCGCAGCAGCACTGTGGCGCGGGCATTTTTTTGGTTCAAAATACTATAAACAATGTGCTCTGTGCCGCAGTATTCTTGGGCAAAGTCCTGAGCCACGTCATATGCCATACGCAGCGTCAGTTTGGCGGTTTCACTTAGGCCCTTGGCGCCAAGGTTAATAACTAGAGTTTTAGGAGTCAGGTTTAAGGCAATGCGGGCCCGGTCTAGAGTAACGCCATTGTTTTCTAGTATTTTGGCTCCCATGGAGCTTTCTTGTGCCAGAACGCCAAGCAATAAATGCTCAGTACCGACGTACGCACTGCCAAAACTGCGGGCAATAGCATCAGCATGTCGAAGACTAGCCGTAGCATTATCTGTTAAGTGATTAATAAACTCTTGGAATTCGCTATTGTTTGGAAACATACCACTCTATAATACACGAATTGGCACTCAGGGATCAAGAGTGCTAGTTGAGCTTGCTGGCTGGTTTGGAAGAACGGTTCAGTTTTGCATTTCTCTGTGAAGCCCCAAGCGAATTGTAGCCTTAGCTACTATGAGCTGGACTGCAGCAGAAAATGTGAAAGTGGACCGATTATTGCGAGCCAGCCAGTGAGGTCATGCTGGCACTTTTGATCCAAATCAAGAGTGCACTTCTACCTAGTACGATGCTAGTTTGGTTTACTTTACTTCTTCGGTTTCAGTCCCGTGTTCTTCTATGGCTTCCAGTAGGCTAGATTCTAGCTCAGTTTTCTTCTTGAGTTTTTGGAGTGGTTTGGCTTCGGCTGTGACGGGCACGCCTTCTTTGACATCACTGTCTTTTGGCGCACCGTTGTCGGCTACAATATCTAGTTCGTAACCAGTTAGTTTGCTGGCTAAACGGACATTTTGTCCGCTCTTACCAATGGCAATGCTCAGTTGGTCTTCCGGTACGCTGACTTGGGCTTTCTTAGCTTTCTCGTCAATTGTGACTTTAGTAACGTTGGTTGGCGACAGTGCACTTTCAATATATTTGGCAGAATTTTCTTCCCAGACGATGATATCGATTTTTTCTTGTTCGCCAATTTCGCTCATAACAGCGTTGACGCGCGTGCCATGACCGCCAACAAATGTTCCAACTGGGTCTACGCCTTGGACAGTGCTGGCCACAGCAATTTTAGTGCGCACGCCAGCCTCACGAGCAATGCCCCTAATTTCTACGGCGCCGTTTTCCATTTCTGGAACTTCGCCTCTAAATAGCCATTCAATAAACTCATTACAGCCTCTAGATACAACGAGTTGCGGGCCACGAAAGCCACGTTCCACGTCTTTTAGGTAAACTTTTAGCCGTTGCCCTGGATAGTAACGCTCGCCTTGGCTTTGCTCGCTGCGAGGCATAATGCCTTGGGCTTTACCAAGATCAATCCGCACAATATTGCCTTCCACACGGGAGACAATGCCGTTAATAACCGTGCCGATCTTGTCTTCGTATTCAGCCATGATGATGTCACGCTCTGCCTCGCGCAAGCGCTGGAGAATAACTTGTTTGGCAGTCTGGGCAGCCACGCGGCCAAGGTCCTCAACCGGTCGTTCAATTTCTATAGTTTCGCCCACTTTGGCGTTCTTGCGTACCACCTGGGCATCGCCTAGGGATATCTCAAAATTCTCATCCTCAACTTTGCTTACAATTTCTTTAGTTATATAAGCTTTAACTTCTCCGGTATTGATGTTCATACTAATACGAACTTCTTGTTCTCGGTCGCCGTAGTCGCGGCGGTAGGCAGCAGCCAAAGCCTGTTCAACAGCTTCCTGAACTACTTCTTCCGGTAAGTTTTTTTCTTCGGCGATGGCACGGATGGCCAAGGCTAATTGTTTTACGTCTAGATCCATCTAAATCCTTTCGGTATCTATTCTATTAAAAAATCCGACCTGCCGGCCGGATGTGTACAGACTGAATATACTCTTAAAACCCCTATTAATCAAGTGCCCATTCCGCTTCGTCCATTCCAATAGCTAATAGCTGGCGTGTCTCTTCACGTTCAGAATCATTTAGTTTGCCGCGAAAATCAGGCTGCACATAGGTTGCATCATCACCTTTAAAAGCAATGATCGCTAGCTTACTCACGGTCCCGTTCTCAACGCGGCTCAATTCTATTGCTTCTAATACTTCCTTTGCCCATCTGAACCCATACATAACATTGTTGGCATCGTCTTCGCCTTGTATGAAACTATAGACCCCGTCTTCAACTTCACCGTAGCGAACATGACCAAGACGTGGCATAGCAAGGTTTGTGAGGAGAATAAGCATGTTAGCAAAGTCCCCAAGCTTTTCTTCAACTTTTCCTTGGTCATAATAGCGCTCGGCATCGCTGTTAGGAATCACCAAGCGAGCCGGTTCGGTATTGCCGTCTAAAAGAGCAATCGGTCTGGATAATACAGGATTTGCCATATAATCTTATTTTATAACATTATGTTCATATAAGCAAGGTTCTGTTGCCCTATCCCTTGTGTTACAATGAAATGAATGGGGAAAAAAGTAAAAAGACTCTTTGCTCAGTATGAGCCAAAACATTATATTCTAGACCTCGCCCTAAACAGGGACAAAATGACTTTTTCTGGTTCGGTCATTATTACTGGCCGCAAAACTGGCCGGCCTAGTCAGCGGCTGACTCTCCACCAAAACGGTTTAAAAATCACCAGCGCCAAAATTACTAAAAATGACAAAAAAGGTGATCAAAACATAGCCGTTGAGCGGATTAACAACCAGAATACTTATGAAGAAGCCCGTCTGCACACGACCAGCATGCTCTACCCCGGACTTTATACGATTGTCCTACAGTTTGAGGGCAAGATTACGACCCAAATGAATGGCATCTACCCTTGTTTTTTTAAATACAAAGGCCAAGACAAAAAGCTGATCGCTACACAGTTTGAGAGCCACCACGCCCGCGAGGTTTTCCCTTGCATTGACGAACCAGAAGCCAAAGCCACATTCGACCTAACGTTGACTGTTCCCAAGGGAGAAGAAGTGATTGCCAACACACCTGTAAAAAGCCAGCAGGCCTCTAAAGGTATGTCAACTTATAGCTTTGAAACTACCCCTAAAATGTCCACTTACTTACTGGCTTTTGTTTGCGGTGACCTGAAATACCTGGAGGCTAAAACCAAAGACGGCATTCATGTGCGCACTTACGCCACACCAGACAATGTTAAGCTAACCAAGTATGCCTTGGACATTGCCGTTAAATGCCTGGAGTTTTTTAACGACTACTTCGGCATTCCTTACCCGCTAGAAAAGTGCGACTTAATAGCCCTGCCAGATTTTGCCAGCGGCGCCATGGAGAACTGGGGCTGTATTACGTTTCGCGAGCATGCCCTGCTAGTTGACGAGAAGAACACCAGCTTGCCAACCAGACAATACGTGGCCATGGTTGTAGCACACGAGTTGGCTCACCAGTGGTTTGGCAATCTGGTTACAATGCGCTGGTGGACCGACTTATGGCTTAACGAGGGTTTTGCTACCTGGATTGAGTACATGGCTGTTGATGAGTTATTTCCTGATTGGCAAATGTGGACGCAGTTTATCGCCGACGAGCAACAACAGGCCTTAAAGCTTGACGCCTTGGAATTTACCCACCCAATTGAAGCGCCAATTAACCATCCGGATGAGATTCGCTCCATTTTTGACGCCATTAGCTACAGCAAAGGCGCCAGTGTTATCCATATGCTGCATGAATATCTCGGCAAGGACGTTTTCCGTGAGGGGCTGCGCTACTACCTTAAAAAACACGAGTACGCTAATACTGATACGCAAGATTTGTGGGCGGCGTTTGAAGAAGTTTCTGAAAAGCCAGTCAAAGCCTTTATGCACGCCTGGACAACCCAGGCCGGCTTCCCGTTGGTTGAGGCCAACCTAGAAGAGAACGACCTAAAGCTTAAGCAATCTCGGTTCTTTATTAATCCTGGGTCTAAGGCCGCCAAGCAAGAGACTACTTCCTGGCCCGTGCCGCTGCTAACTAGTCAGAAACTTACGGAGACACTGACAAAACATACAGAGACATTTAAGGCGGTTGAATTTAGTGATTTTAAGCTAAATGCCGGCCAGAGCGGCTTTTACCGCGTAGTTTACAACGCTACGCATCTTCAACAGCTCAGTAGCCTAGTAAAACGCGGACACTTATCGCCAACTGATAGGCTTGGGCTAGTCAATGACATGTTTGAGGCGGCTAAAAGTGGCCATCTGGAAACCACCGATGCTTTGGCACTACTAGAAGCTTTTGGCGAGGAAACCAACGCAAGCGTCTGGGAAGCCATTTCGTCGCAGTTGGCTAGTCTACGCGCCACTATGGACGATGAAGATTTGCGTGAAGCCATGAAACCATACGTACGCAAGCTTGTAACTAAGCAATTAAAGCGCTTAGGCTGGCAGCCAAAAAAGGCTGAGCCCTATTTTGATACGCTGCTACGGCCAACCATCTTGGGAATGGCCGCCGTGGCCGATGAACCCAGCGTAGTTAAGGAAGCTCTAAGACTTTTTGCCACAATTAAACACCCGGACGACATCTCAGCTTCCTTACGCGAAAGCGAGGACGAGACCAAAGTCCGCCGTGGGATGGAACTCAATCCAGATTTGCGTGGAGTGGTTTACGGCACAGCGGTGCGGCTTGGCGGCAAAAAGGAGTTTGATAAATTGTTGGCTATGCACAATTCCTCCTCTTTAAGCGAGGAACGTGTGACCATCTCGGCTGCCCTAACTGGCTTTAGGCAACCAGAGCTTATCAAACGAGCACTAGAACTAATTGATTCTAAAGAAGTCCGGCATCAAGACGTCGGCTACTGGATTGCCTACAGCTTTATTAACCGACATGCTAAACGCGCTACTTGGGATTGGCTGATTACTCACTGGGATTGGCTAGATAAGAACTTAGGCAATGACCTTAGTTTTTTCCGGATGCCGGTTTACGTTTCACGCTCGTTTAGCGACCTGGCTTTCTTAAAAGATTACAAAGCTTTCTTTTCTAAAGTCTTAAGCCCGGCGTTGGACCGTTCCTACAACCAAGGTATTGAAACTATAGAGTGGCAATCTGCGTGGAAAACCCGCGACCTAAAAACCATCAAACACTTCTTCAAGAATCAGTAAGGTTAGTTGGAAGGGTGGCGATCCCGGTTTGGTGGGGGCGGTGGTGGTACAGCTTCTAACCCTGCGTTTAGAGTCTTGAGAGCGTCCTCAACGTACGCCCTTGCCTTAATCGCCACGTATCTATCGGAGTGACCTAATAATTGTACTAATTGGCTGGCGCCGGCCATAGTGAACCCGGCCGCCGCTTCGGCGGCGTCAAGTGCAGCTTCTTCATCAAGTTCAGGGCTGACCCAAGTCTCTGGTTCTGCATGTCGGGCACCAAAAAATCGACTGCCCAAGTCAACTACCTCACCGCCTTCAGATTCTGTCATCCCAACATTATATAGCTAGTTTGTAATTAACTGGTCTATAAATTGAGTAATTATAAAATCGGGACCACTGACTTCTATGGCCGCTAGGCTGTAATCTCCATTCCAGTTGTTTTCACTTACCCACATTTCTGCCGCAAAACGCATTTGTTTTAGCTTCTTGGCTAGAATGTAGTCTAGCCCACCACCAAAAGCCGAAGTTTTGCGGTATTTAACTTCTACAAAGTAAACGGTTTTATTCTTCTTGTTAGATTTTTGGGCTACTATATCAATCTCGCAATAACGCGTTCGCCAGTTTTGCGCCAGAATCTCAAAGCTTTTGGTCTTAAGATATCCAACGGCGGCCGCTTCCGCCTGGCGGCCAGTGTTAAATGTAGTCATAGAAAGGCTTTGATTGGTTTATAAGAAAGCCGATGGAGTTTGCTGACGCCGAGCTGTTTAAGCGCCGCAATGTGGGCAGCAGTGCCATAACCAACATGTTTTTCAAACCCGTAATTTGGATATTGCTCGGCCAGCCCCGTCATCAGACGGTCGCGCTTTACTTTGGCATAAATGCTGGCGGCGGAAACAATGGGGTGCAGGCTATCTGCCTTAATTATGGCTTGGACTTTTAAAAAGCGCTCTGGGCAGTAATTTATTTGTCCGTCCATGATTATTTCTTC
Organism: uncultured Candidatus Saccharibacteria bacterium; assembly: GCA_964651645.1. Classification (GTDB taxonomy): domain Bacteria; phylum Patescibacteriota; class Saccharimonadia; order Saccharimonadales; family CAZYVW01; genus CAZYVW01. Next base: position 4,230 of record CAZYVW010000005.1, on the reverse strand, counting down.
ATGAGCAGTAGCGTCAAGATTTGTCAGCGCCCGCGCCACCCCCAGCCGCATGGCTTCAGTTAGCCCTAAGTGGTCAATTTCAGTAGGCTCAACCCAGCCTTCGCCTAAGTCGCAAGCAGCTACAATCAGCTCAAATAACAATTCTCGTTTTTGTTTGCTTAAGACTTTAGAGTCGGCCAAGCCATTCGGTAATTTTTGTTTGCTGCGCGCCGCGACAACTAGCAAAGGTCCCGCCCAACAACCCCGACCCACTTCGTCTATCCCAATCATGCCCCCAGTCTATCACTCTTCTGGGGTGTTATCCTCAAGCTGTTCTTCCAGAGTGGCTCTGGCTTCCGCGGCAAAGGATAGTCGGTCTTGGTCTTCTCGTAATGCCTCAATAGCTTTAAATACGGCCGGGTTGATTTCATCGTCATTAGGGTTAATGCGCAGCATGCCAGTTGGGACTTCTTCCTTAACGGCAAACAGGCTGTGCCACTGTGCGCGTATGGCTGGCTTAGCACGGCCATTTTGCCACATTGTTCCTCTGTAGACATACGGCGAGCCTGCCAGCTTGTTTCTAGTATTTATGCCAGCCTTGCCGGTAAAAGGATAATCCGTAAATTTATACAAAATCTCGATTCCTAAGCCCCCGATGCTGATTAATCCCAGATGATCCATATAGATTCTCTCACCACTAAACTGATATCGTCTTTGCGGCTTAAGCTCTTCAAACTTAGCAAAAAACTCCGCGGCTTTGGCCCGCTTGCCAATAATTGCTACGTCAGTATCGTCAGCGCCAATTTCTAATATTCTGGTAACGTCAAATTCTCCTGTAGCCACATCGCTCAGGCGATTAGTCAAAATCAATCCCGCCATGGCTTTGGCGTGATCAGCCAAGTGTTGTTTGTCTTCGGGGATTACTAAATCATCCAGCGAAGCGTCTATGCGCTGTAATACGTCATTATTAGCGGTCGAGCCGTCGGTTACTGCCATCAGAATAACTTCTTTCTTTAAGGCATATTTTAGAAGATTAGCTAGTAAGTGTCAAAAAACCTAGATGTTCCAAAAGCTTATACACTTACTTATAACCTTGCCAAGGCGCTCGATTGGGTTGCCATTCATTACTACATATACTTTATTGTCAGGTTGTTCTGCTGGCTTTTTGTAAGGTTTAACAAGAGGTGGCTTCTCCGGTTGTTTACCGGTTTTTAGAAACTCCAGCATTATTTTGGCAGTCTTTGCCATTAGGTTAAACGAGGAAGATGTTAGATCTTTCTCAGTGGCTCCTATTCTAACTGCAAAATATTCATGGGTCACACCGGACACTAGTTCATTGTCCGGATTAACTTCAAGGCCATCCGGATTATTGTTTACCAAGGTTCGGTGTATGATGGCAACCTTTTTGTGGTCGTACATACCCCGGCCGGCGCAATCCCAGGTATAGTCAACTTTATTATAGGTAATAGTAACCGGTGTAGACTTTTTAGGTTGCCATAAGCCTAGCCTTGCTAGTTCATCCTCTACAGCAGCCATCTGAGCTTCGGCTACCATAGCCCTACCGCCAAACATGCTATTGGGGCCAACAGACAAAAGCATCGTTACTGGTTCTTTATTTTTAACTAGCTCGCTTAGTCTAGCGTTGGCTTTACCGCGGGCTAACAAGCCGTGATGTTCTAGGGCCTCTTTAAGTTTCGCCTGCTTCTGTTTTACCTCTTCATCTTCTATGACTTGCCTTGCTTTTTCTGCCCTAGTTTGACCGTCTTCTATATCCACACTAGTAACTTGATCAAGTGAAGGAAGCAGACATTCTCCGTCTAAAAGAAAACTATGCACTGTTGCCTGTCTTTGTTCTGCCTGCTCAACCATATATCCAAACGGAATCGGCAATTTTATTTTGGGCATAGGTCTGGCCATACGCCCAACCGCAAAACGCGGGCCAATGCTGTGTATGTCCGTATGGGCCGTAGCCACCCAGCCAGCTAGCGTTAGCAGATCTAAATTTTCCTTAGGTAAATCATCAGAGGCAACTCTACCCAAGATACGGACGCTTTCCGCTATATCTCCATCAATCCTGGTAAGAAATGGGTCTTTTTCTTCTTCAAACGTTGGGGAGGGGGCACCTTCATCCTTATCTAGAACTTCGCCCCTTAGTGGGATACCCAGCTCAAGCTGCAGGGCATCAATCTTAGCCAACATTTCATCAACACCCTCTGAGATGGTTTGATTTTGTGACATTGTTTCTTTTTGCCTCTACCTCTTCTTAATTTCATTTAACACCCACTGCGGTTAATAATCAACAATAAAAAAACCGCCCCCCTAGGCGGTCTAAGCGAGTTGCGGTGGAATTACTTCTTGGCTTCTTCTTCGGCTGGCTCTTTATGAGCAGCAATGGCGGCGTCGGCTTTAGCCTCTAACTTAGCGTCTTCTTCAACTTTCTTCTCGGCGTCAATCTCAGCTTGCTTGGCAACTTCTTCCTTGAGCTTTTCTTCCTCAGCTTCAGCTTCGGCATCATGGATTTCATTAATACCCTTGTCAAAGTCTACGCCGGTCATACGAGCAGATTTACCAGTGCGCTTACGCATGTAGGTCAAGTAGTTGCGGCGAACTTTGCTACGCTTGGTAACTTCTACCTTTAGAACTAGTGGGGAGTGCAATAAATAAGTCTTTTCAACACCTACGCCGCTGGCAATCCGCCTAACAGTAATAGTAGACATGTGGCTGTTTTTGCGGCCGGTACGGATAACTAGACCTTCAAAAATCTGTACGCGCTCTTTGTTGCCTTCGCGAATTTTCTGGTGCACCTTAACAGTGTCGCCAGACTGGACGTCTACGACTTGCTTTTTGCGGTATTTGGCATTAATTTTGTCTGTAACAGATTCCATAACCTGTAAATATTACACTAAAAGACCCTTTACGACAAGGGTGTATACTTTTATTCATGGATTACAGTCAGGAAGCATTGCGAAGACACAAAGAGCTCCGGGGCAAGATTGCTATTTCCCTTAAAGACAAGCTGGATAGCAAGGACAAGCTCAGTACTTATTACACACCTGGAGTGGCTGCGGTTTCCAGCTATGTGGCTGAACATCCAGAAGAAGCCAGGGACTATACCTGGCTTAATAACTGCGTTGCTGTTATTAGCGACGGCACGGCCGTTTTAGGTTTGGGTGATATCGGCCCTTATGGCGCATTGCCCGTTATGGAAGGCAAAGCAATGCTGTTTAAACACTTTGGTAATATTGATGCTGTGCCAATTATTTTAGACGTTCACACGCCGGATGAGATTGTGGCGGCCGTAAAAGCCATTGCCCCAAGCTTTGGCGGGATTAACCTAGAGGACATTGCCGCGCCGATTTGTTTTGAAGTCGAGGAACGGCTTAAAAAAGCCCTGTCGATCCCGGTTTTCCATGACGACCAACATGGAACTGCTGTAGTAGTGCTTGCCGGGTTAATTAATGCCATGAAAGTTGTCGGCAAAGACCTCAAAGACTGCAAGATTACACTAATTGGCGCCGGCGCCGCTGGAGTGGCCATTGCTAAGCTCCTCTACAAATACGCTCAGCCAACTATCGTAGCCGTGGATAGCAAAGGCATTATTACGCCGGACCGCACGGATTTGAACGCGGAAAAGAAACTGCTGCTGGAGTTTGGCGGCAATATGTTGGAATCTGGATCCCTGGCAGACGCTATTAAAGATTCAGATATTTTCATTGGCGTTTCCAAACCCGGCCTACTGACTGCTGAGATGGTCAAAACTATGGCCCCAAAACCAATTATTTTTGCTATGGCCAATCCGACTCCTGAAATTATGCCGGACGAGGCCAAAGCAGCCAGCGTGGCCGTCATGGCGACTGGCCGCAGCGACTTTCCTAACCAAGTAAATAACGCCCTGGCCTTCCCTGGTATTTTCCGCGGCGCGCTTGATAATAAAGTCCGCCAAATTACAGATGAGCATAAAATTGCCGCGGCTGAGGCAATTGCGGCGTTAGTAGAAAACCCAACCGCCGAGGAAATTATCCCATCCGTTTTGGACCCGCGTTTAGTCCCAGCTATTTCAAAAGTTATTCGCTAAACTCAGACGTTTCCGGAAGCGCCGCAATTTCTTCACGTAAAGTCATCTCGTCCCTATAGGTAAGGTCTGGAGTCTCCTCAAATAGCTATGCTGTTATAACCTTGACTCCATTACGAATGAGAGGCAGTACTCTCTCCGAAGGCAGATTCTGATCTACGTTAATTTCTCCGTCTTCG
>CAZYVW010000004.1:0-28370 GCA_964651645.1 uncultured Candidatus Saccharibacteria bacterium | reverse complement strand
CCGCCGCCAGTACTCCAGCCAGGCTTGGCGTTGGCGCCAACGACTTTGTATTAACCGCTGATAGCAGCACAAGCACTGGGCTTAAATGGGCGGGTGTGCCAAGTGCGCCGGACGCCACGGCTTCTACTAAAGGCATTATCCAACTTACCGGTGACCTAGGCGGCACAGCCGCCAGCCCTACAGTACCTGGGTTAGCATCCAAACAGGCAAGCGATGCGACTCTGACCGCTCTAGCTGCCCTAGATTCTACTGCTGGCATAGTAGTAGAGACTGCAGCTGATACCTTTACCAAGCGCACACTAACAGCTGGTTCTAGCAAAATAACTGTCTCAAACGGAACAGGAGCCAGTGGTAACCCAACAATAGATGTTGCAGAAGCTAACTTTACTGGTATACCAGAAAGCGCAGTTACCAACCTAACTTCAGACCTAGCCTCAAAAGCTACGGACAGTTTAGTTGTTCACCTAGCTGGCACCGAGACTATTACCGGCAACAAGACCATGAGCGGCACATTTACCTTGGCTGGCGACCCAACCACCGCTCTCCAAGCCGCCACCAAACAATACGTTGATGCCGCCACTAACAACTTAGATGGAAAAATCTCTGTCCGGGCAGCTACTACGGCTAACATTACACTTAGCGGCACCCAAACCATAGACGGCGTGGCTGTTATTGCCAACGACCGTGTGCTGGTTAAGAATCAAACAACCGGCAGTGAAAACGGCCTTTATGTGGCGGCTGCAGGTGCTTGGGCGCGTGCCACTGATGCAGATGCTTCAAGCGAACTAAATAGCGGCATGTTCACCTACGTGGAAGAGGGAACCGCCAACGCCGGCGTAGCCTACGTACTAACCACGCCCAACCCAATTACGCTTGGCAGCACTAGTCTTACGTATACTCGCTTTAGTTCTCAGAACGACCACCACTTACTGTCCAACTTAACAACTGGCGACGACCACACCCAGTACTTGCTAACCAGTGGAACTAGGACAACTACGGGGGTTAATCTTAACTCGGCCGCTACTACTACAGATACCCTAACACTGCGCGTAACTGGTGACTCGACCGCTAGATTTATAGTCAATGCCGACGGCAAGCTGGAATGGGGCGATGGCTCAACCATTGACACCAACCTCTATCGTTCCGCAGCCGACACTCTCAAGACCGACGACTCATTTATTGCACTTGGTACGGCCGCGATTGGCACTGCAACCATGGACAAGAACCTGCACATAAAAAGTGCAACAGCTGTAGACGTTGGTGTGACCATAGACACGACCGATACAGGTGGAGCAGGGGCATCAGGCGGTATACGTTTTGCTAATAACGGCAGTTACAAATGGGGTTTACTCTACACGGACACACAAAATTTCCAGGTTTATGACTATACGGCAGGAGGAGCAAGGCTTTATCTAGATAATGGCGGCCATTTTGGCATAGGTGGAGCAACCAGTAGCCTGCAGTCAGTCCTTAGCATGCCAACCGCCACAACCGAAGCCGGCGGCATAACCTTTGGTACCGGCTCAGACCGCGCTAACCTTTACCGCTCGGCGGCCGACACACTTAAGACCGATGATAGCTTTATAGTAGCCGGGACGTTTACATATAACGGTGGCCTAACGCCATCTGACGACTCATTAGTTGTTCATAAAGCTGGCACTGAGACCATCACTGGAGCTAAAACTTTTAGCACAAATCCTGTGTTCAATGCCGCGGCGATTCCAGAAAGCGCTGTGGCAAACCTTGTAAGCGACCTTGCAGCCAAACAGGCAAGCGACGCAACCCTGACCGCCTTAGCTGGGCTAGACTCCACTGCCGGTATGGTAGTAGAAACAGCAGCTGATACTTTCACTAAAAGAACTATTACAGCCGGGTCTTCCAAACTCTCAGTTACAAACGGCGATGGAGCCTCCGGTAATCCAACCCTGGACGTAGTTGTCGCCAACCTAACCGGCATTGCTGAGTCTCAAGTTACCAACCTAGTTAGCGACCTAGCTTCCAAAGCGACCGATTCGCTAGTAGTCCACCTGGCTGGTACTGAAACTATTACTGGTAACAAGACCATGAGCGGCAGTTTTACTCTGGCCGGCGATCCTTCCACCGCACTTCAAGCCGCCACCAAGCAATATGTTGATGCCGTGGCCATTGGCCTTGATCCCAAACCTTCCGTCCGGGCGGCTACCACCGCCAATATTACGCTTTCTGGTGCTCAGACAATCGACGGCGTTGCTGTAATTGCTGGGGATAGAGTTTTAGTTAAAGACCAAAGTACCGGGTCACAAAACGGTATCTATAGCGCGGCTTCTGGAGCCTGGAGCCGCGCTACGGATGCCGATACCTCTGCCGAGGTCAGCAGCGGCATGTACACCTTTACGGAGGAAGGGACAACCAACGGTGGTGTTGGCTTTGTGCTTACTACGGCCAACCCAATCACGCTAGGCACTACCAGCCTGACCTTTGCTCGGTTCAGCTCCAGCAACGACCACCATACCCTGCAAAACCTAACAAACTTTGACGACCATACACAGTACCTGTTAACCAGTGGAAGCAGAACAACCACAGGGGTAACGCTAGTTGGCGCTGCAACTACCACAGACAACCTAAGCCTAAAAGTTAGCGGTGATTCAGTGGCACGATTTATTGCCAATGCCGATGGCAAGTTGGAGTGGGGTGATGGCTCAACAATTGATACCAACCTCTACCGCAGTGCAGCTAATACGCTTTGGACGGATGATGCCTTCAGTGCATTCGGTGGGTTGAGCATTATAAATAGCGGCAATACAGGGAGCCCTAACATTCAAGCCGCGCCCAGAGGTATTTATATAGGTCTAAACGGTGGCCCACGAATCGAGCTGGCTGACGGCACATCTAACTGGGCCATAGACAATGCTTCGGATACCTTTAGAATATTTAAGCCAGGGGTTGCAGCAATCGCGTACTTTACGCCGAACAGTGCCTTACTCTTAGGTACAGCTGTAGCCACGGCGGCCAGCGGACTTAATATTGCGTCCGGTACCACCGCCGCCAATGGTATTGCTTTTGGAACAGACACCAACCTATACCGCAGTGCAGCTGACACGCTTAAGACCGACGACACGTTTGTATCTGGTACTGCCGTACTAACACCAAGTCTTAGCACTGTTTCTGGGAATTTGACTATCGCCGCGGCCAGCAGTGTAGTGGTATTTGCCAGCGGGTCATTCCAGCCGGATGTAGACAATGTCCGTGGCCTTGGAACTGCAACTAAACGTTGGTCAACTCTTAGCGTAGGTGAAATTGACTTTGGTAATGGCACAACCAACGACACCAACCTATACCGCTCCGCCGCCGATACCCTAAAAACTGATGATAATCTAATAGTAACTGGCACTTTCACCTATAACGGCGGTCTAACCCCAGCCAGTGATTCTTTAGTTGTTCACATAGCTGGTACAGAAACTATCACCGGTGCAAAAACCTTTAGTGCCTCAACTATCTTTAGCAGCAACATTAGACTGGGTGCCGCAGCTGCAACCTCAGCCACCGGACTTAACCTAGTTGGCGGCACCACAGCCGCAGATGGCATATCTTTTGGCACTGACACTAATCTATACCGCTCAGCGACAGGCCGCTTACAAACCGATGGCGGTCTGGTTGTCGCCAGCAGCCTTAGCCTAAACACTAACGCCAGCAACATTATTCTGATTTCCAAAACATTTTCATCAGCGGGCGGTTTCAATGGCATTAATATAAACACAAACCAGACAGGTGTGGGTGATAACACCGGAATGGTTATGCTCGTTCACAACACTGTTACTGGCTCGGCTGGTGACTTGTACGGGGTTAACGTAGCACTACAGACCGGGAACACTGCCGCCACAGCCTCCGGATACAATTTTTATGCTGATTCACCGGGCAATGATGTGGGGAGTAGTATCACCAATGCCTATGGTCTTTACGTAAAACCTCAAGCCACCACGGGTGTAGGTACCGGTTGGGCTGTTTTCTCGGAGGGGGCCAGTGACAAAAGCGTATTTCGCGGCGTTCTAGGAGTTGGTAATGGTACGCCAAATAGCTTAGTGGGACTAACTGTAGCCAAGGGGTTCTCTTCCTCGAGTGCAGTTGAGGGTGCTAACATCAATGTCAACCAAGTAGGCACCGGCAATGCGTTCGGTATAGACCTACTGATTAATAACACTGTTACCGGGGCAGCCGGTAGTTTGTATGGTGTCCAATCACAATTGCGCACCCTGGCTGTAAGTAGCTCAAGTGAGGCCATCAATTTCTATGCTCTATCACCCAGTCTGACCGCCAGCAGTACCGTCACTGATGCCTATGGCTTAAGGGTTGAAGCGCAAAAACAAACCGGCGTTACGACAGGGTGGGGTATTTATCAGGCCGGTAGTAGTGACTTCAACCGTTTTAATGGCAAAGTCGGACTAGGTGCTACTCCTAGCGGTACTGGAGTATTGCAACTAGCGGCTTCAACTACTGCCGCCGGTGGCATAGCCTTTGGTACCGACACAAACCTCTACCGCAGCAGTACCAGCTTCCTTAATACCGACGGCCATCTTGGTGTGGGGTCTACCGCTCAAGTTGGTCTTGAAGTGTACGCCCGATTGGGGCAGCTCACACAACTTTCAATCGGAGCCGTGGGACCTTCTTCCCAATCAGGAATTCTATTTGGCTCAGCTAATGACACCAACCTCTACCGCTCGGCCGCCGACACCCTAAAAACGGACGATAGTTTCATCGTAAACGGCACTAGCCTAACAGCACGGTCACTAATAGCAGCCAGCGGCGGCGGCACCATCACCATGACCTCTTTCACCCAGCCGTTTCTCGCTACAGCCAATGACCCAACGGCCGTACCGTTCATTATGCGAGGTGCCAGCTCCCAAAGTGCCAACCTGGCTGAATGGCAGGATTCAACACCAACCACCCTGGCATCAATTAACCCCCAGGGTGCCTTTGTAGGGCGCTCGGCCCATTTGAATCTGGCCTACTCTGGCACAATCGGATTATCGGTTGCGCCTACGGCTGCTGACCGCTTAGGCGTAGTAGTGCGTGGAGCCTCGTCTCAGACTGCTAACCTTCAAGAGTGGCAGAACTCGGGTACGACCCCCCTGTCTTACATTGACGCTTCTGGGTATCTTACACTCCCCGGTAATCCAACTGCCGCTCTCCAAGCCGCGACCAAACAATACGTCGACGCAGCCACCAACAACCTAGATGGGAAAATTTCTGTCCGTGCAGCTACTACGGCTAACATTACACTTAGCGGCACCCAAACCATAGACGGCGTGGCTGTTATTGCCAACGACCGTGTGCTGGTTAAGAATCAAACAACCGGCAGTGAAAACGGCCTTTATGTGGCGGCTGCAGGTGCTTGGGCGCGTGCCACTGATGCAGATGCTTCAAGCGAACTAAATAGCGGCATGTTCACCTACGTGGAAGAGGGAACCGCCAACGCCGGCGTAGCCTACGTACTAACCACGCCCAACCCAATTACGCTTGGCAGCACTAGTCTTACGTATACTCGCTTTAGTTCTCAGAACGACCACCACTTACTGTCCAACTTAACAACTGGCGACGACCACACCCAGTACTTGCTAACCAGTGGAACTAGGACAACTACGGGGGTTAATCTTAACTCGGCCGCTACTACTACAGATACCCTAACACTGCGCGTAACTGGTGACTCGACCGCTAGATTTATAGTCAATGCCGACGGCAAGCTGGAATGGGGCGATGGCTCAACCATTGACACCAACCTCTATCGTTCCGCAGCCGACACTCTCAAGACCGACGACTCATTTATTGCACTTGGTACGGCCGCGATTGGCACTGCAACCATGGACAAGAACCTGCACATAAAAAGTGCAACAGCTGTAGACGTTGGTGTGACCATAGACACGACCGATACAGGTGGAGCAGGGGCATCAGGCGGTATACGTTTTGCTAATAACGGCAGTTACAAATGGGGTTTACTCTACACGGACACACAAAATTTCCAGGTTTATGACTATACGGCAGGAGGAGCAAGGCTTTATCTAGATAATGGCGGCCATTTTGGCATAGGTGGAGCAACCAGTAGCCTGCAGTCAGTCCTTAGCATGCCAACCGCCACAACCGAAGCCGGCGGCATAACCTTTGGTACCGGCTCAGACCGCGCTAACCTTTACCGCTCGGCGGCCGACACACTTAAGACCGATGATAGCTTTATAGTAGCCGGGACGTTTACATATAACGGTGGCCTAACGCCATCTGACGACTCATTAGTTGTTCATAAAGCTGGCACTGAGACCATCACTGGAGCTAAAACTTTTAGCACAAATCCTGTGTTCAATGCCGCGGCGATTCCAGAAAGCGCTGTGGCAAACCTTGTAAGCGACCTTGCAGCCAAACAGGCAAGCGACGCAACCCTGACCGCCTTAGCTGGGCTAGACTCCACTGCCGGTATGGTAGTAGAAACAGCAGCTGATACTTTCACTAAAAGAACTATTACAGCCGGGTCTTCCAAACTCTCAGTTACAAACGGCGATGGAGCCTCCGGTAATCCAACCCTGGACGTAGTTGTCGCCAACCTAACCGGCATTGCTGAGTCTCAAGTTACCAACCTAGTTAGCGACCTAGCTTCCAAAGCGACCGATTCGCTAGTAGTCCACCTGGCTGGTACTGAAACTATTACTGGTAACAAGACCATGAGCGGCAGTTTTACTCTGGCCGGCGATCCTTCCACCGCACTTCAAGCCGCCACCAAGCAATATGTTGATGCCGTGGCCATTGGCCTTGATCCCAAACCTTCCGTCCGGGCGGCTACCACCGCCAATATTACGCTTTCTGGTGCTCAGACAATCGACGGCGTTGCTGTAATTGCTGGGGATAGAGTTTTAGTTAAAGACCAAAGTACCGGGTCACAAAACGGTATCTATAGCGCGGCTTCTGGAGCCTGGAGCCGCGCTACGGATGCCGATACCTCTGCCGAGGTCAGCAGCGGCATGTACACCTTTACGGAGGAAGGGACAACCAACGGTGGTGTTGGCTTTGTGCTTACTACGGCCAACCCAATCACGCTAGGCACTACCAGCCTGACCTTTGCTCGGTTCAGCTCCAGCAACGACCACCATACCCTGCAAAACCTAACAAACTTTGACGACCATACACAGTACCTGTTAACCAGTGGAAGCAGAACAACCACAGGGGTAACGCTAGTTGGCGCTGCAACTACCACAGACAACCTAAGCCTAAAAGTTAGCGGTGATTCAGTGGCACGATTTATTGCCAATGCCGATGGCAAGTTGGAGTGGGGTGATGGCTCAACAATTGATACCAACCTCTACCGCAGTGCAGCTAATACGCTTTGGACGGATGATGCCTTCAGTGCATTCGGTGGGTTGAGCATTATAAATAGCGGCAATACAGGGAGCCCTAACATTCAAGCCGCGCCCAGAGGTATTTATATAGGTCTAAACGGTGGCCCACGAATCGAGCTGGCTGACGGCACATCTAACTGGGCCATAGACAATGCTTCGGATACCTTTAGAATATTTAAGCCAGGGGTTGCAGCAATCGCGTACTTTACGCCGAACAGTGCCTTACTCTTAGGTACAGCTGTAGCCACGGCGGCCAGCGGACTTAATATTGCGTCCGGTACCACCGCCGCCAATGGTATTGCTTTTGGAACAGACACCAACCTATACCGCAGTGCAGCTGACACGCTTAAGACCGACGACACGTTTGTATCTGGTACTGCCGTACTAACACCAAGTCTTAGCACTGTTTCTGGGAATTTGACTATCGCCGCGGCCAGCAGTGTAGTGGTATTTGCCAGCGGGTCATTCCAGCCGGATGTAGACAATGTCCGTGGCCTTGGAACTGCAACTAAACGTTGGTCAACTCTTAGCGTAGGTGAAATTGACTTTGGTAATGGCACAACCAACGACACCAACCTATACCGCTCCGCCGCCGATACCCTAAAAACTGATGATAATCTAATAGTAACTGGCACTTTCACCTATAACGGCGGTCTAACCCCAGCCAGTGATTCTTTAGTTGTTCACATAGCTGGTACAGAAACTATCACCGGTGCAAAAACCTTTAGTGCCTCAACTATCTTTAGCAGCAACATTAGACTGGGTGCCGCAGCTGCAACCTCAGCCACCGGACTTAACCTAGTTGGCGGCACCACAGCCGCAGATGGCATATCTTTTGGCACTGACACTAATCTATACCGCTCAGCGACAGGCCGCTTACAAACCGATGGCGGTCTGGTTGTCGCCAGCAGCCTTAGCCTAAACACTAACGCCAGCAACATTATTCTGATTTCCAAAACATTTTCATCAGCGGGCGGTTTCAATGGCATTAATATAAACACAAACCAGACAGGTGTGGGTGATAACACCGGAATGGTTATGCTCGTTCACAACACTGTTACTGGCTCGGCTGGTGACTTGTACGGGGTTAACGTAGCACTACAGACCGGGAACACTGCCGCCACAGCCTCCGGATACAATTTTTATGCTGATTCACCGGGCAATGATGTGGGGAGTAGTATCACCAATGCCTATGGTCTTTACGTAAAACCTCAAGCCACCACGGGTGTAGGTACCGGTTGGGCTGTTTTCTCGGAGGGGGCCAGTGACAAAAGCGTATTTCGCGGCGTTCTAGGAGTTGGTAATGGTACGCCAAATAGCTTAGTGGGACTAACTGTAGCCAAGGGGTTCTCTTCCTCGAGTGCAGTTGAGGGTGCTAACATCAATGTCAACCAAGTAGGCACCGGCAATGCGTTCGGTATAGACCTACTGATTAATAACACTGTTACCGGGGCAGCCGGTAGTTTGTATGGTGTCCAATCACAATTGCGCACCCTGGCTGTAAGTAGCTCAAGTGAGGCCATCAATTTCTATGCTCTATCACCCAGTCTGACCGCCAGCAGTACCGTCACTGATGCCTATGGCTTAAGGGTTGAAGCGCAAAAACAAACCGGCGTTACGACAGGGTGGGGTATTTATCAGGCTGGCGCCAGTGATATTAACTACTTCAACGGTAATGTAGGCATCGGCACTACTAGTCCAACAGCTTCCAAATTGCAATTTGCGACGGCTACGACTGCCGCCGGTGGCATAACCTTTGGCACTGGCTCAGACAGCGCCAACCTCTACCGCAGTGCCGCAGACACACTAAAGACCGATGACAGCCTGATCGTCGCTGGCACTATTTCGTCACCAGGAGCGGGGAGCAATAGCGAGCACTTTGGAGCTTCCTCGACGGCAGCCGCTACCGATTCAATTGCCATAGGTAATAGCGCTTCAGTTACTGGCAGTAACACGGGCTCTATAGCCATTGGTAAAAGCACTAGTGTTACGGGGCCAACCTCTATAGCCATCGGTCCATCGGCAACCGCCGCTGGTACTAACGGCGCCATTGCTATTGGTAGTTCTGCCAATGCCCCCAACAACGGGAGCATTACCATTGGTTCATCTACAACGGTTAGTGGTGACGGCTCAATAGCCATTGGGGCAACCGCTAGCTATTTGTCTTCAAGCGGTGTAGCAATTGGCCTCGGTGCTACCGGAGCAGGAGGTGGTTCTGTTTCCGTCGGAGCCTCAGCTAGCGCTGGTGGCAATGCTTCACTAGCTCTCGGCACAAGCGCCAGCGCGCCAAATACGGGTGCTGTTGCGATCGGCTATACGGCAACTACCTCAGCCAATAGTCAATTGGTATTTGGTTCAGTAACAAATCCACTAATACCGATATTCAATACTCCCGCTGCCAGTGTTGGCATGACAATTGCCGCGCCGAGCGGCCAGTCGGCCGATTTGCAACAGTGGAAAGTTAATACATCGGTTCTGGCCAAGATTGATAAGGATGGCAAGGCGACCTTTGCAGGTCTAACCAATACCGGCACTTTAACTGTTGGCACTAACCCGGGTGGTAATGGCAGTGGCGCCACCGGTACCATCAACAGCTTTACTACCCAGCCGACTGGTGGCAGTTCGGGAGCAGAGAATACCGGTAGTTTTAATTTCTTACTTAGTAATCCTACGGTAGCCTCTCAGAATTATATCAATGCCCAGCGCAACTATTTATTGACCAATGGCGGCACTCAACCTCTGGCTTTCTACGCCTACGCGCAGGAAAACCAAATAGAGTACAACGGCACCGCCGGCTTTAACTACATCGGTGCCGGTTCTAACGTGGCGCTTATTAAGAAGGCAGGGACTGAGGCGTTTGGTGCATCCGGCGCGCTGCATTACGCCGCCACTACCGGCACGCTGGCTACTGGTGAGGGCATCGTAGCCGCTGCCTACAACACTGGCGCTGGCACTATCACCAACGCCTACGGCTTGCATGTAACCGACGTCGGTAACCTTACCGGCAGTGCCGGCGGTACCATTGGTACAGCCTATGGAATCAAAGTTGATTCGCTACAGAACGCCTCCGGCAACACCCTTAACACCGCTTACGGATTGTATGTTTCCAACCAAACCGCCGGCGGTACAACCAACTACGCCATTTATGCCGAAGGCGGAGCAGCTAACGCATTTATCGGCAATGTGGGCATTGGCGGCCTGGCTACCGGCAACAAACTAACCGTTACCGGTAGCGGGAAGTTTGGAACCAATTCCGGAGATAACGTCGGTGCGACGACAATAGATCAAAGCGGCACTGGTGGCGCAGCGCGCATTCAGATGATGGACGCTAGCCCAACCGTTAAAAATCAATTCAGCGCCAACGGCGATAACTATATTACCGGCGGAAATGTTGGTATTGGGACCACATCACCTGGCACTTTGCTGCACGTATCTGGCACGAGCGCGATCGCGAATATTGATAGGGCAAGCGGTACGACCAGTAACTTTGTGCAGTTCTCAGCAGCAACTGTCGCCAAAGGATTTGTTGGTATTGCCGGTAATACTAACTCCCTCATTGCCGGTTCCGCCACAAATGACTTAGGCCTTCGCTCTGAAGGAGGGAACATACTCTTTTCAACCGACTCGGGCGCGACGGCTAACCTGTACATAAAAAATGGTGGCAATGTGGGTATTGGTACCACGGGACCGGATGCTCCACTCAACATCGGGACAGTCAACGGCAGCAGCATATCGCTTCATGCTAATGGCTCCGGCGCGGGCGTTAACTATATCAAGGTAGACAACACCGGAGGCAGCACCTATTTGGGAGTCAATAACTCGGGAGGCTCGGGCTTAACTGGAGGTTCGGCATACTCCACGGTCTTGTCTAGCGGCGGCGCCACCCCGCTTGAATTCGGCACCAACGCTACGTTACGTATGGTTATCAATTCAAGCGGGAACGTAGGTATAGGTGTGGCTTCGCCGACTACATCTATTCTGCAATTGGCAGCGGCTACGACTGCCGCTGGCGGTATAACCTTTGGCACTGATACCAACCTTTACCGCTCAGCCAATGACACCCTCAAGACTGATGACTCATTAATTGTTACCACAAACTTAAAGGTTGGCGCTGCAGCTAGTCAGGCAACCAGATTCCAGATTGAAGAAAATACATTTCACGGCGCTACACCTGCGGCCCTTGGTTCTGCAACAAACAGCACCTTTGGAATTTTAAACCAGGATGGTGTGATACTTGTAGGCGGGGTTGACTCAACTCTAGCCGCTAGTTATGCGTATTACCAGGTACGCACCACAGCGGGAGGCAGCGCCTTTGACCTAGCACTGCAGCCTCAAGGCGGCAAGGTAGGTATTGGCTCCTCACAAAACCTCAACTCAATACTTTCCTTAGCCACAGCTACAAACGAAGCCGGCGGTATAACCTTTGGCACCGGCTCCGACCGCGCCAACCTCTACCGCAGTGCTGCGGATACCCTAAAAACGGATGACGCATTTGTAGTTGGCGGCTCTATCACCACCTCTTCTTCTGGCATCCTAAACAGTGCGGGGGACAGATCATTTAAGTGGGGAACTAGCACTCCTGAAGGTGCCGTAACATCCAGCATTGGTGGTCTCTTCCTAAGAACCGATGGTAGCACTGGCACAACTCTGTATGTTAAAGAATCTGGCACCGGCAACACCGGCTGGTCGGCAGTTGGGGCAGGTGGCAGCGGCGACGTCTCTTCTAATACCGCTACCTCGGTTGACTCGGAAGTTGCTATCTTCTCTGGTACTGGCGGCAAAACCATCAAGCGGGCAACTGGCAGTGGACTGGCCAAACTTACGAGTGGTGTATTATCTGCAGTTACCGCACCATCTGGTGCGGTAGTTGGCGACACCGATACCCAAACGCTTACCAATAAACGTGTTCAACCTCGCGTTTCATCCAGCGCAAGCGGCGACATCTCGCCCGATGGCACGGCCGATATCTATGTGCGTACAGCGCAAGCCGCGGCGATTACCATCAATAACCCCACCGGCAGTCCGACTCAAGGTGAGAGACTTTTGATTCGCATCAAGGACAACGGCACCGTCCGGGCCATATCATTCGGTACTCAATTCCGGCAAACGGGTGTGGCTTTGCCCACCACTACAGTTACTAGTAAACTGCTGTACGTTGGTTTCATATATAATAGTGACGATACTAAATGGGACTGCATTGCTAGTTCACAGGAGTTTTAATTATGACTAAGCCCAAACAATATTTAACACTAACCCAGGCCGAGCAAGACGATAGAATTGTTGCTACCTTCAAAGAGCAAGAGATGAACCTGTTTCTGCATTCTGACACCTTAGAACGGTTTGAGTTTATGCTTACAATCGTCCCGGCAGGGGACTTTAAAGACAAACTGGAAACAGAAGTGCCAATACTTAAAGAACGCATTCAAGAGACTGAAGCGGTTATTAGCTCTCTGCAGCGCAAGTTGCCGCCACCCGCGCGCTTTAAAGCCTCACTAGCGCGACTAAAAGCAGAGGATTTGCGCTTGCAAACTCGAGCCTAAATTATGAGAGGTTTTGGTACCAAGTACACCGACCCCGGAACCTTGCCAGCCGGTAATGGCCGCGCCGTAGCCTTCTCACCGAGCAGCGCCGACATCGCCGTAGTCCACGTCACCACACCATTTATCTCAGCCTACCCTTGGACTACTGGCAGCGGCTTCGGCACCAAATACACTGATCCCGGCACCCTGCCAGGCACTCAAGGCAACGGCGTGGCCTTCTCCCCCAGCGGCGCCGACATCGCCGTGGCCCACGCCACCTCGCCATTCATTTCAGTTTATCCATGGAGCAGCGGCTTCGGCACCAAATACACTGATCCTGTTACACTGCCAACCACCAACGGCAACGACGTGGCCTTCTCCCCCAGCGGCGCTGACATCGCTGTGGGCCATACTGGCACACCATTCATCTCCGTCTACCCTTGGACCCATGGCAGCGGCTTCGGCACCAAATACACCAACCCCGGCACCCAGCCAACCGGCGCTGGCACTGGCGTGGCCTTCTCCCCCAGCGGCGCCGACATCGCTGTAGCGCACAACACCACACCATTTATCTCCGTCTACCCCTGGAGCAGCGGCTTCGGCACCAAATACACCAACCCCGGCACCTTGCCAGCCGGTAATGGCAACAACGTGGCCTTCTCCCCCAGCGGCGCTGACATCGCCGTGGCCCACGGCACTTCGCCGTTCATCTCAGCCTACCCTTGGACTACTGGCAGCGGCTTCGGCACCAAATACACCAACCCCGGCACCTTGCCAGCCGGCCAAGGCTTCGGCGTGGCCTTCTCACCAAGTGGCGCTGACATTGCTATGTCCCACGGCGTTTCACCGTTTATCTCCGTCTACCCTTGGGGTAGCGGCAGCGGCTTTGGTCCCAAGTACAACAGCCCCGGCACACTGCCAGCCGGTCAAGGCAACGACGTGGCCTTCTCCCCCAGCGGCGCCGACATCGCCGTAGCCCACGTCACCACACCATTTATTACGGTCTACCCCTGGACCGAGCTGGCTCCAGTTGCTCGTGGCTTCGGCACCAAGTACGCCGACCCTGGCACACTGCCAGCCAATCAGGGCACTGGCCTGGCCTTCTCCCCCAGCGGCGCAGATTTGGCTGTGGCCTACGTAACTACACCATTTATCTCCGTCTACCCCTGGAATAGCGGCAGCGGCTTCGGCACCAAGTACGCCGACCCCGGCACACTGCCAGCCGGTCAAGGCAACGACGTGGCCTTCTCCCCCAGCGGCGCCGACATCGCCGTAGCTCACTCCACTACACCATTTATCTCAGTCTATCCCTGGAGTGCCGGCTTTGGCACCAAATACACCAACCCCGGCACCCTGCCAACCGGCGCTGGCCAATGGGTGGCCTTCTCCCCCAGCGGCGCCGACATAGCCGTGGCCCATCAAGTTTCACCCGCTATCTCAGTCTACCCCTGGAGTGCCGGCTTTGGCACCAAATACACCAATCCCGGCACATTACCAGCCGGTAGTGGTGAAGGAGTAGCCTTCTCGCCAAGCGGTGCAGACATCGCCGTAGCCACCGACACCACACCATTCATATCAGCCTATCCCTGGAGCAGCGGCTTCGGCACTAAGTACACTAACCCCGGCACTCTGCCAGCCGGTTTTGGCACCGGTGTGGCCTTCTCCCCCAACGGCGCCGACATCGCCGTGGCCCACCTAACTACGCCGTTTGTCTCAGTCTATCCCTGGACGAGTGGCACTGGCTTCGGCACCAAATACACCAACCCCGGCACACTGCCAGCTGGTAATGCCGGCGGCGTGGCCTTTTCTCCAGGCGCAAGCGGCGCCGACATCGCCGTAGCCCACGGCACTTCGCCGTTCATCTCAGTCTATCCCTGGACGAGTGGCACTGGCTTCGGCACTAAGTACACTAATCCCGCCACCCTGCCAGCCAGCACTGGCGTTAGTGTGGTTTTCTCCCCAAACGGCTCAGCCCTGGCCGTGACCCACGGTAGCTCGCCTTTTATTTCAGCCTACCCGTGGGAATCAAAGTTCCCACAAGGTAAATTCCTAGAGTTCTTTTAGTAAAGTAGGCAAGCAGTCAAATTCTTTACAAATCTTTACTTTATGTTATTATAAAAGTTAATCATGAGCGAGAGTCACACTGTCCGCGATTTAGCTATGGGTGCGGGTTTTGCTACTTTAGCAGCCGTTACTATTAGCCATGCTGGTGACGCACAGTCTGCGATGCGCAGTGAAGCACATGTTGATTCGGTAGACCCGTCTGTACTGAGTGAGTCCAATCAGCTCCAGATCAGTCCAGACCTCAGTATTATCTTGCCAACAATTGAAAGGGTAAGTTTATCTACCTATCCAGTTATAGAACGTGAAGTATCGCAAACTGCTACCCAGGAACGTCCTCAGCAAGCTCCGCAAACTAGCACAGAAGCTCCTCCACCTACATCCAGTGGGGAACCGCGAGAAATTGAGTTTAGAACGGAAGTTCCACCCGAAGTCTCGGAGTTTATGGCGGAAGAGACCATAAGGTTTGACACTATTGGTTGCTCAGGCCTTACAATTAACAATTCTGCCGGTAAAGCCATTGGGGCAAGCTTGGCTGGCCATTGCGAACACGACGAGATAATAAAAGGCACTGACGGCAAAAGTTATATCTACCGTACACAACCAATAAAAGCCCAAACGGGCAATATTAACAATGGTTCCTTGAAAAATATAGGCACAGCCAGCATCATAGCCGTGCATGAAGGCACAGATAAAGAACAAGACGCAGCGTTAATTGCCTTTGAAGGCCACAAGATGCAAGAGGTCACCGCCGCTAATTCTAGTCTTCTCTTAAGTAAGCGTGAAGTACTTGATTTAGTACCCGGGAAAGATGTTGTCTACTTGTCACACTGGGCAAGCTTACAACCCAATAACCACGGCAAGCCCAGGCGGCAAGAGAATGTTCTGATGGTGTTAGGAGTCGCACCGCATTTTGATAACCCAAGAAATAACCGCCAATTGCTCTGGGCGGCTGGCGAAGATAATAAAGACGGCAGCAATTGCACGCCGCGCGCCAGCGGGGCTAATGGCCTGGTAGAAATAACTAAGACAAATCCCGATGGCTCAAAAACTAAGCAAATGCGTTCTGTTGGCCCTTTGTCGCGGTTTGCGGATTTGAGGCCGGAGAGCTATAGCAGCCCAGAAGCTGCAGCCCGAGCCCGTGCAGTTGTACAGAGCTACTTTAAAATCAAAATTCCACTCAATATTGATAAAATTTGCGGTTTTTATCTTGATGGCCTAAACGAATCAAACCAACTAGATTATAAAATTGTTGACGACCCTAACCTTATACCAGGGTATTATGAGGCCCACGATAACACGCCTTTTATAATGCGGGCTACTCGAGATTTCCTAGACGACAAAGTACCAAAAACTATCATTCATGGTTTCGTGCCTTTAAGTGGCCAGTTTGATCCTGACAAAGACACCTTTATAGGTCTTCAGGATCCTACTGCCTTTTACGACGAAGCATACGATAAAGTCGTATTAATAGGATATTCAGCAAACGATAGGAAAAACCACCTTTACTTGCTGCCATTCAATGGCTTGGGGTCAATTTCTTTTAAAGACACAGACGGCAAAGCCGGCATGGAGACTGCTGAAACGAATGGAGCAATTACCGCGGATAGCCAGGCTCAAGAGTTTGTAGATGCCAAAGGAACAAAATTTGGGCAATCCAAGACAATGACCAGCCTAAGTCTTGCCGGAAAAGCTTTATATAATCTATCGCTTGATAGGAATCATCACCTAGTGCCTCAGCCACTAGAGGCCGACGACAACTAAACTAAATCGCTTATCCTTGCAGAGGAGGGAAGGGCTGTTGTATAGCTTGAGCCAGAACATCGACCTCTGGGACATCAAACTCAATTAGATATCTTTGAGAGCTCATTATGTTGACAATAGCTAGACATAACCGTTATTGTTAATACTAATGTTTGTTGAGGGTACCCCAGTAGAACATGGGGGTGGGGAAGCCGCTTTATCTAGGCGGCAATTTTTGTGGCGAATTGGTGCTGGCGCCGGAGCGGCAGTAATAGCCTCTGGCCTAGATGGCCTAGGATTTGCAGACATGGCTTTTGCCGAGCAGGTGCCGCCTAACCTCAGCGAAAGCCTGAGCGACGATGAAAAAGAACTTGTTAAAGACCACAAGCAAATTGCCGTCAACGTACGAAGAAGTATGGACAACCATACCTTTCCTTCAGACCCTGAAAACCTACATGATACCGAATCTCATGGCAGCGCGGCGTTTATAGGTTCAGACAGTGTTGGAGCGCGTTTTTTAGCCGTAGGGCACTTATTTAGCCGGTTTGAACGCGGTGATGACGACAACTTTGAACAGCAAGCTTTACCTTATGCCCACGCCTTTGACGCAATAGCCGATGGCTATGTATTTAGCGAAGAGCACTACTTTGCCTTTACAGGAAACCGGCAGGCTAGCGAACAAGAAGTTGCCGCCATTGACGCGGCTGCCATCCGCGGCCGCTACGATTTGGACCTAGCAATTATGCGAGCCAGTGATGAAAGTCTGGCGGACGCCGCCAATTTCCCAAGGTTTGCAATAAGTAAGCTGCCGCCAACACCTGGTCAGCGCTATAGTGTCTGCGGCTACCCGCACATGACAAACCAGAAAGAACAGTACTGGATGACGTTCATTGGCACGATATCAGAAGGCCAATTGGGCGGCCACAGATACAATCCTGGTGGTCTGAAGCGCCACTTGTTTGTATTAAACCCGGCCTCTTTCAAAAACCATGATGTTAGAGCCTTTGCCACAAACGGTCTTAGTGGTAGTTCGATAACTGGTGTGGACCATAAGATTTATAGCGTCCTTAAATCCAGTATTAATGCTTCTAAATACGCCAGCGCCGTTGAAAATGTCCTAAAAGCAGCCGGAAATGACCCAGCCATAGCGGCCTTGGCGCACTCTGAGTACCCAATTGTTACTGGTCCACCAGTAAGTCCTGAGCTACTGCGGCCCTATAGTAGCGCGCTGGGTCATAAGACCACGCAAGCCAGACTGCCCAATTCAAAACAGAAAAGTTCGCCCAATCCTTACATAAAAGAAGACGCAATTTAGATTAGCAAAACGCTTATCCTTGCAGAGGCGGGAAGGGCTGTTGTATAGTTTGAACAAGAATTAAAGAAGGGGATTGGTAGACGTTATGGCAGAAAAAAATGTTCCGCATCTAAGACTATTAAAAGTGGTGGTTCAGCCAGTTGTAGTGGTTGACGATGGCACTAACCTGCAAGAGGTTGCCGTTGACCCCATTACCGTACCAGCTACAGAATGGCCAACTTACGCTACCAACCGCTTCAAAAAACAGCTTAAAGAACTCCAAGACCAACTAGCGGAAAGCGTTGAAAAAGCCCAGACAACCCAAGCCCTAAAACCAGCTAAAAAATAATCTAGCCTCCAAGCGAACGCACAAAATTTTCGCCAATAGTACTGCGCATATACAGTGCCAATACAATACTGAGTACTAAAAGTACTATATACAGGTAGGTCTTCTCTCTATCGCTCATGTCTTATCCACCAATTTAGCTACTATTATCATCCGGTTTTTAGCCGTCCACAACGGCGTGCAGGTGATTAGCGTTAAGCGTGAGTCGCTAGTTGGTGCCACAACCTCAATCTGCTCCGGCGGCACGACTTTGTTTTCCGTAACTTCATAGGTGTAGCGGTGGTTGTCCCAAAAAACCGCCAGCCGTTGGCCAACGGTCACTTTATCCAGTTCATAAAACACCGAGCGGCCCTTATAGGTAAAACGGTGGCCAGACATAACAGTGTTGCCCCCTTTATCTGGCGTACTAGTGCCCGGTAACTTCCAAACTCCCTTATGAACAGTTAGGGGGTTGGTCCCCTCATAAATTTGCTCATCTAATAGAATAGACGGAATAATCAGCCGTTTGCCGGCTGGCGCTGGCACGGTGCCGTTAGTGACACCATGGCTATTAACTAGATTACTCAGGTGGCTGGAGGTCGACCCAACGTGTTGCTTTAGCCAAAAGCTGATGGCCGGTGCTAGCGGTAGACCCATGGTATATAGATTAACAACCACTATAGCGATAAACAGCCCAAGATTAAGACGGGCAGCAGGGGTTTTTTGAGTAAAGGTCTGGGTATTCATAATTGCTTAAGCTTAATTGTGCCACAAAGATTGGCAAAATGCCTTAAAAAAGCTAAAAACAAGCAAGGTATTGCAAAAATAGCCAGTTTGTAGTATTATAGGGATATTAAAGGAAGAACCGTCAATGTGGCCATTTGATAAAGACACCAAGGATAACCAGACAGACGCAACCGACCTACCTCTGCCAACGCAGCCAGTAGATTCTGCAAATATGTCCACTAACCTGCCACTTCCAGGTGAAGAGACTCCCTTAGCACCATTAACACCTGTAGCTCCGGTGACCCCAATTGTTCCTGAAGAAGTAAAAGAATATTACCAAGCTGAAAAGCGTGAACGCCTTGGCATGGCTTGGCTGTTGGCTTTGGCCACCTTTTTTGCAGTTGTTATAGTTGTCATCGGCCTATTTATGGGCGGTCGAGTCGTTTATCATCATTTTGGAAGCAAGAACAAAACTGCCACGACTCAAACTACACAGGCAACTGACCAAACCAATGATAGTGGTTCTGGTAGCTCTTCTAACAGCGGCAGTACTACGCCGCCCGCGGCTTCAACACCGGCTGCACCTGCGCCGCAGACGACTCCTGCACCAACAACTCCTACGCCTACCACACCAGCACCTGCTACAACTAACCCTAAACTAGTTAACACCGGTCCTGGCGATGTTGTGGCTATCTTTGTTGGCATTTCAGCCGCAGCCGCAGCTGCTTACCACATTGTAAGCAACCGCAAAACTTCCTAAAAACTATTTTTGTGTGAAGTAATTTATCTCATTAACTATATCTAGCAGTGCTTGGGCTTTGGTTTTTTCATCTGTAATACTTTGAGCAGCATCAAAAGCGTCTTTAACTAAAGCCTTGTTGTCTGAAGCTTGGATCATCATCATAGTGGTGCGGAACTTCTCCTCTGGAGTTTGATCCAATTTGCCAACTAATGGCGAGAGTTGTTCCAATGCCTGCTGTTTAATATGCATTAGATCGTCAGAATCATCTGAAGGTGTGGCCGCTGGCGTAGCAGTCGTCATAGGGCTGGCTGTGTCATCCGTATCATCCGCTGGCAAGCTAGTTGCCGATGCTGAGTCGTCTGTAGCTGCTGTTGGTTCCGGGGAAGGCGTAGGACTGGCAGAATCATCTGTTGTTAGCGTGCCGCTGGGGTCGATTGAGATGTTGCTATCTGCAGGCGGAGTATCTGCTGGCATTGCGGCCGGCGTATCCGTTGAGCTGGGGTCAGGCATAGGCGCTGGCGTGGGAGTAGTGGGCTCAGTAGTTGCTGCCTGTTGGCTGTCATCAGCCACACTTGGCTGCTGGCCGGTTTGATCTTGTTGATTACTATCGTCGTCATCTCCGAACATGTCCACCCCCTATAGCATTAGGCTATTTTTCGCTCTACAATAAAGCTATAGTATCAAACCATTAGCGTTAAGACAAAAGGGGAAACAAGGCCAATGTTAGACGACCTAAAAATGATCCACGAACGGGACGCCCAGGATGCGCTTGGTATTGCCGAAAAACAATGGCAACAATTAAAGCACGCTTATAGTGTGCAGGCCCGGCTTGGGACAGATATCAAAAACGTCGTGGTTGCTGGTATGGGCGGCTCAGCCTTGGCGGCCAGCCTGCTAAATACTTGGCCTAAACTAATGGTACCGTTTGAGGTTGTCCGCGATTATGCCATTCCACACTATGTTGATGCCAGTACGTTATTTATTGCTTCCAGTTACTCTGGTAATACCGAGGAAACGCTGGCGGCTCTGCACGAGGCCGAAGGCCGTGATGCCATGGTTGTGGTCATTGCCGCGGGCGGGGCATTAGAGGCAAGAGCTCTAGAAAAAAACTACCCTTACTTTAAAATACCGGCTGGCTTTCAGCCACGCATGGCGGTGTTTTATAACCTAGCTGCTTTAGTACAGCTGCTGAGCCCAACGGGCTTAATTGGTCCCGGTAAAGTTGAGGAGCTGCAAGAGGCAGCCGACTGGCTTGGGGGGCAGGTTAGTCAGTGGCGGCCAGATGTGCCAACAAAAGATAACCAAGCCAAGCAAATTGCCCAGGAAATAATGGGCAAATCAGCCGTAATCTACGGTGGTCCGCTAATGTTCCCAGCGGCCTATAAGTGGAAGATTAACATCAACGAAAACGCCAAAAACGTCGCCTGGTGCGGCCAGCTGCCAGAGTTCAACCATAACGAATTTATTGGCTGGTCGTCTCATCCTGTGCAAAAACCTTATGCGATTGTTGACCTGCGCTGCCCGCACGAGAACCCGCGAGTACAAAAACGGTTTGAAATTACAGAAAAGCTATTGTCTGGCAAACGGCCAGCACCAATTATTGTGGAGCCGCAGGGCGACAGCTTGCTACAACACTTGTTATGGACTATAACTTTAGGCGATTTTGTTAGTCTGTACTTAGCTTTGCTCAATGGCCTTAATCCGACGCCTGTAGACTTAATCGAAAAGCTCAAAAAAGCCCTGGCTGAGTAGTATACTTTTTAAAGATGAAATGCATCACTTCCTCACAAGATGTTAAATCTTTAGGCATAATTTTAGCCGTTTGGGCGCATCCGGATGATGAAACCTTTTGCTGCGGCGCAATTATGGCCGAGGCTCGCAAGAATGGCCAAAGAGTTGTCTGTATAACTGCAACCAAAGGCGAGCAGGGCATAAGGGATGAAAAACGCTGGCCAGCCGACAAAGTAGGTGAAATCAGAGCCGAAGAGCTAAAAACTGCCCTTAAAACTTTGGGTGTACGTGAACACCACTGGCTGGGATACAAAGACGGCAAGTGCCAAGAAGCTGACGCGGCCGAAGCGTCTAATAAAATCCTCGGCTACATTAAAGACATTAAGCCTGACACAGTTCTAACTTTTGGGGCTGAAGGTATGACCGGCCACCCGGACCATCAAACGGTCTCAGCTTGGGTTGGCCGGGCAATCGATAACCTAAAGAATAAACCTAAGCTCTACCATGCAGTTCAAAGCAAGGAAGTTTATAACGATGTTTTAAAAGAAGCCGACAAAAACCTGCACATTTTTTATAACATTGATAAACCACCACTTAAGGACGATAAAGATTGCGATATTTGTTATTGCCTGAGCGATGAAAACAAAAAACTCAAACTCAAGGCGCTAGCCGCCATGCCGTCGCAATATGCTGATGCTATGAAATATTTTAATGAAGAAATGTTCCGCTGCGAATGCTTCGTAAAAGCCGAGAGTTAAGCAACTTTGTTTTTAAGTCCTAGCTGGAACCCAACGTAGCTGACAACCAGGTGCAGACAGCCCCATAAGCTGATGACTATGATGTCACCCTTGAGAGTCAGGTATACCAGCGGGCTGGCCAGCAACAAGCCGCCGATGATGTAGTCGGTTTGGTCGAAGGGGAACCAGCTTTTGCCAGAGATAATACCGCGGCGGCGCTTGAAATAGCTCTCCACGGCGTCGCCTATCAGTGCCCCCAGGCCCAACAGTGCCCCAATCGGCAGGTAATCGGTGTTGAAGTGCATCAGCCGCCCCAGTTCAAACCACAAAATTGACCTTGAGGGGTAAAAGCTGGCCCAGACCTTGCGTTCCAGCCAAATGGTCAGTGTAGCGACAAACACGCCGAATACCACACCGCGCCAAGTCTTGTTATCGCCAAAGATACGCGCGCCTTTATGCGACTTACCGAAGTCCATAGGTGTTTTCCATCGATTCAACAATGGAACCTTGTTGGCGAAGACCGGCGCCATGTTGGCCATGCCGGCCGGCAGGAAGAACAAAAAGGCCAACACTAAGTCGTTTATCATTTCTTCTTCAGCTTTTTCTTGAGTTTGTTGTACTTAGGGTAGAGCAGCGCAGTCAATTTGGGTCGGTCGGTTATTAGCACAGCGCTTTTTGCTAGCTCCAGCATGGTTTCACGGGTGGGGATGGCTTTCAAGCCGGTGTAAGTTTTGCCAAGGCCTTTAGGGCCGTGGGCGTCACTACTGGCCGCCGGTAGCAAGTAGTTGAGTTTGGCATAAAGGACGGCCTGGGCGCTGCGATCTTGGAGGAAGGCCCGGCCATTGCAAACCTCAATTAAGTCAATTTGCTCCAGTAGCGCGTCTAATACTTCCGGGTGCACGCCTTTGCGGACAGACTCAAAGGGGTGCGGCACGTAAACTATACCGCCCTGGGCTTTAATGATGGCAATTGTCTGAGCAGCACTTAGGCCCGAGGGGACCAATTCTTTTAAATATAGGCCGACCAACTCGCCCTGGGTGGTCATAATTTCCTCACCAACGATTATTTTATCGCCATGACGAGCTTGCATGGCCAAGGCAAAATTTACTTGGTTATGGTCGGTAATGGCAATGCAGTCCAAGGTGCCTTTTTCTAAGGCTGCCTCGTACTGTTCCAGCGTAAGCCCGCCATCTGGCGAGAGGCTTGAGTGCGTGTGCAAGTCGATTTTATACATGATTCAGGCCAACTTGCGGCTGATTTTAATTAAACGCCATATGGCGGTCGGCCAAGTTATTAACACGATCAATCCTACTGCCATAAACAAATTTCCTGTAAGTAATCCGAGGGCGATGAGCGCAATTCTTACCTGGAACCGGCCCAAGCCATCCTGGAATAACCTATTTATTTCATTTGGGCTTAACCCGCTGTCTTTAACGGCAGTTTCACCCTTGGCCTTGATATAACTTACTAGTAAGGAACCCCCCAATGCTATTGGAACCAAAAATGTACTTTGGTATGAATCGCCGCTGATCATCTGACTGCTAGGCGGCAGCGAGGCTACCAGGATACCTGTATAGAGGAAGATCTCTTTCATGCGGTCAGCACTGGCGTCTAGTAACATGCCAGCAGAGGATGCGCGTTTTTGCAAACGCGCTAATTCGCCATCTAAAACATCAAACAGACCAAAGAAGATTAGGAGTAGTCCGGCCTGTACATTACAACGCGTTGTGGCAATCATCCAGGCAATTAGCAGGTGGGCAGCCAAACCAACTAAGGTTATAAAGTTTGGGCTTAAATGTCCGCCGGAAAGCTTGTTTAAAACGCGAGCAATGTTGTGTACTGTTCCTCTAATTGGGATCTCTAAGGTATCCAAAAGATTCATTAAGATTTATTATAACCTCTATGAACCAACAACGGGCTGCCAAAAAACTTTTGCTGACGTTCGGCTTTTCCTCGTGCGTTAGTCTTAGTCTGTTTGCTGCTCGCGTAGTTAGTACTGGCTCGCACCGCTACAGCTTCTTAGTTTGGAACTTATTCCTAGCCTGGTTACCGCTGATATTCGTAATTATTCTTAGTCGCTTACGGCTGTCTTATGGTCTGAGCTGGCAGAGCTTTGTGCTTGGCCTGCTGTGGTTTGTGTTCTTGCCCAATAGTTTTTATATTGGCAGTGATTTTGTGCACCTACTAGCTGGGGCCAGAGCCAATGCGCTGTATGATGCGGCCTTGCTGTTATCATTCACTGTTAATGGTCTGCTACTAGGCTACACCAGCCTGTACATCATGCACCGGCATCTGCTTACCCGCGCCTCACGCAAACGTGCGCACACTATCATCGGCCTGGTATTGCTAGTCTGTAGTTTTGGGATTTATTTGGGCCGATTTTTGCGTTGGAATACCTGGGATGTAGTGTTGAACCCAGCCGGGCTGTTATTTGATGTATCAGACCGGTTTATTAGCCCGCGTTCTTACCCGCAGACTTACACAATTACGCTGACTTTCTTTGTGCTATTAGCTGGCATGTACGTAGTAGTTTGGAACTTAATAAGCGTAATTCGCCAGGTTAGCAATCACTCCACGCCACAGCCGCGAAGAAGGGGCAGATGGATGGATTTTAAAGCTATTTCTGACGGGATTGACAAAACTCAGTAAAGTCCTATACTAAGCAAATCGTGAAAATGCATAATGTATCAGTCTTGCCGCCGCGTCGTACCGTGTAATCCGGGGCGGTGCTCGCATTTTCAAATTTTAGTAGAAGCCTTACACCAGCCCCTAAAAGAAGGGGCTTTTAATTTGGAAGATTAATCATGACAACCGAACTAACCTTAGTAAATAAACAAAGCGAAATAGGTAGGCAAATAGATCCTAGCCTCATAATTCAGGGCAGCCACGAAGCAGACATGGTTGGCCTTTCAGCTGGGACCATAAGTCTGCATGAATTAGGTATATTTGTCGTAGAAAAACCGGAAGGTGAGCTTAAAGCCGTTGGCTACATAGCTTGCACGGAAATTCTCCAAGCCAGTCTCCGTGACGCTGGGGATCTAAGGCCAAGTTACCCAGAATTTACAGCCCTCATTGGTGGTTTGTACGTGCACCCAGACTTTAGGGAGGAGGGCCTTGGCCACCGGCTTGTTCAAGCAATAACAGATAGAACCTTTGCAGAACATGGCCAGGTTGCGGCCTGCGAAGCTAAGTGTAATAAAGACAGCTTAAGTAAGTTCTTAAGTACTGGCTACAACCCAATGACTGGTGTTCGTGGGCGGGGAAATTCAGAGACAAAAATCCCTGTTATGACCCGTCGTCTTCAATGGGAATGGCATAAGAAGTTCCAGAACGCTACAATAGACAGCGAACATGGAAACGATTAAACAAGCCTTAAAGGTTGCCTGCCAAGATTTGTTCAATGTTGACATTGAGCCAGTACTAACGCGTCCCGATGAACAATTTGGTGATTACGCAACTAATGTAGCCATGCAGCTTGCTGGAAAACTAGGTAAAAATCCCAAAGAAATCGCCGAGGAACTATCCAAAAACTTAGGCGCTAACAAGAACATTGCCAAAGCTGAAGTAGCCGGACCGGGATTTTTGAACCTAACCCTTACAGACGAAGCCCTGCTGGCTCAATTAGAAGCGCCATTGCTCAGGCCCCTAGCCGGCAAGGTCGTGGTTGTTGAATACTCTAATCCCAATGCTTTTAAAGTACTGCACGCCGGGCATTTGTATACCAGCATTGTTGGCGACGCAGTTGCTAACCTGCTAGAGGCGGCCGGCGGGGATGTTCATCGGGTCAATTTTGGCGGCGATGTTGGTATGCATGTAGCCAAAACTATGTGGGCAATAGTTGAAGCTTTAGGCGGGGAGCTGCCAGAAAAACTAAATAACATTAAACCGGAAGACCGTTCAGAATGGATGGCCGAGGCTTATGTTAAAGGTAGCGCTGCCTATGAAGACGATGAGGCGGCCAAGCAAGAAATAATTGAATTGAACAAACGCGTGTACCAGCTGCATAAAGACCAAGACAAAACCTCTGCCTTTGCACAAATTTATTGGACTTGCCGCCAATGGAGCTATGACTATTTTGATAGTTTTTACGCTCGCCTTGGCATCAAGTTTGAAAAGTACTACCCGGAAAGCGAAACTATTGCTCTCGGTCTTGAGACAGTCAAGAAACACATTGGTACAGTCTTTAAAGAGTCCAAAGGTGCGGTTGTTTTTGAGGGTGAAAAGTACGGCCTGCACACCCGCGTATTCATTAACTCCGAAGGCTTACCAACTTATGAAGCCAAAGACGTTGGCCTGATATTTAAAAAATGGGAAGACTATCATTTTGATAGGTCAGTTTATATTACCGGCAACGAGCAAGAGCAATACTTATCTGTCGTGCTGAAGGCAATTGAGCAATTTGCTCCGGAACTAACTCGTCATAGCGAACATATGCACCACGGCATTGTTAAATTGGCGGGTGGGGTAAAGATGAGTAGTCGCAAAGGCAACATTCTTAGGGCTGTGGACGTGCTTGACGCTGCGCGCGAAGCCAACAAGCAGACTAACGACAAGGATGATGAACAAGTAACCCTTGGCGCTGTTAAATACGCTTTTCTAAAACAGCGCCTCGGTGGCGATATTATCTATGATCCGAGTGAATCGGTTAGCTTGCAAGGCAACAGTGGCCCGTACTTGCAGTACGCCTCAGTGCGCGCCAAAAGTATCCTCAATAAAGTCCAAACTCCAGATTCTAGATTCCAAACTCTGGAAAAAGGCGAGCGCAGTTTAGCCCGCAAGCTTAGTGAATATCCTGAGGTCGTAGAAAGCGCAATTACTGACCTGCTGCCCAGCCACATATGCACCTATTTATACGAGCTAGCCCAAGTCTTTAACCGCTTCTATGAGAACAATAAGGTGATTGGTGACCCTCGCCAGGCCGAAAGGCTAACTCTGGTAAAAGATTACGCCAATGTGCTAAAAAGCGGACTGGAATTATTAGGCATCCAAGCTCCGGAGAAAATGTAACATGCTAGAAACTGCCCATCAACTAATCCGCAAAACCGGCAAACGACTTGGGCTAAGTGACCAACAAATCCAGAGACTAATTGACGTCGACGCCATCCATGAATTTGATATTGAACATAGCAACGGCAATAGTTATAAAGCCTACCGTGTTCAGCACAACAACGCCCGCGGATCGTACAAAGGTGGCATTCGCTTTCACCCAGAGGTTAGTCAGGACGAAGTCCGAGCACTAGCCACACTGATGTCTTTTAAGACTGCAGCAGTTGGTCTGCCGCTTGGTGGGGGCAAGGGAGGGATTGTGGTTAACCCCAAAGATTTAAGTAAACCGGAGCTAGAAGAACTGGCCCGCAAATACGCCGCTCTGCTAGTTCCGCATATCAAAGATGATAAAGACATTCCCGGCCCAGATGTTGGGACGCCAGCCGAAATAATTGATTGGATGGTGGACGAGTTCGAGAAACAAACTGGCGATACTTCCAAAGCTTCATTCACTGGTAAATCTGTAGGCAAAGGCGGCAGTCTAGGCCGCGATGCGGCTACAGGACAGGGCGGCGTGATTGTCCTGCGCGAGCTACTAAAACACATGGGCAGAAGCGAGGAGATTATTACTATTGGTGTCCAAGGCTTCGGCAACGTGGGAAGTTTCTTCGGGACAATAGCAGAGAAGGAACAGCCCAACTGGCGGCTGGTTGCCGCGACTGACTCTAGCGGTGGTCCGCACAAGCTCGGCGGCCTTAATGCCGAGGAAGTTGACGCCTACAAAAAGCACACTGGGCCACTAAATGATTACCAAACAGATGGTGCGAATACCATAAGTAATGACGAATTAGTAGCGCTGGACGTTGATGTTTTGGTGCTGGCGGCCTTAGGCGACGTTATAACCAAGGAAAACATGGACCGTGTCAAAGCCAAGATGATTTTGGAGCTAGCTAACGGGCCGGTAGACGAAGCGGCCTACGACTACCTGAGCCAAAAAGGCGTGATAGTTATCCCAGACATTCTGGCCAACGCTGGCGGTGTGATTGTCAGCTACCTGGAATGGCAGCAAAACCGGGCAAACGAAAAATGGAGCGAAAAGAAAGTTAATGATGGGTTGGAACGCTACTTAGTGAGTGCCACCGAAGATATTT
>CAZYVW010000003.1:0-29318 GCA_964651645.1 uncultured Candidatus Saccharibacteria bacterium | reverse complement strand
TTTCAGTCCCGGCGCGATAAGAAAAACCGTAGGTTTGTCTTATGAGGCGAAGCCGTATGAAAATTCAAATAATTAGCCTATTCCCAGAGATGTTCCCGGGTGTGCTGAACACCAGCATGCTCTGGAAAGCCCAAGACAAAGGGATTGTAGAAATAAGCTACATAAACCTGCGGGATTTTGGCCTAGGCAAACGCAAAATCGTTGACGACACGCCTTATGGCGGCGGCGATGGCATGCTACTCAAACCTGAACCGCTTGTTGAAGCCATTGAAAAAGCTAAGAAGATTGACCCAAAAGCTGTGGTAATATTGCCAACTCCCAGGGGCAAGCTTTATAAGCAATCAGAGGCTAAGAGGCTGGCAAAAGCTAATACAGGCTTAATTTTAGTCTGTGCCCGTTATGAAGGCTATGACGAGCGGGTCACAAAGTACGTAGACCAGCAATACTGCATTGGCAATTATGTGTTAACCGGTGGAGAGCTGCCGGCAATGGTTATTATTGATAGCGTTATACGTTTGTTGCCGGGCGTTTTGGGCGGTGAAAACTCTGCCGAGATTGAATCTTTCCAAGATGACGACAAAAACATTGAATTCCCTCAGTATACCCGGCCAGAAGATTTCCGTGGGCAAAAAGTCCCTAAAGTTCTATTAAACGGCAATCACGCTGAAATTTTAAAGTGGCGCAAAACTCATAGTAAATAGATGAGAGCAGCCTCTTACGAGGCGCAGCCGCAAAAGTAGTATAATAAGTAGCTTAAGAGGAGGGAGTATGCTGAAAAGATTTATCAAGCCTGTTTACGCGCACTGTGATTTGCCTTGTGGAGTTTACGACCCGGCTCAGGCTAGGATTGAAGCCCTGAGTGTTATGGCCATCCAGACTAAATACAAAGATTTGAGCGATGACGATAAAACTCGCGCCATATTTATTAAGGAACAACGGGCCGAGCTGGTAAAACATCACTTGTGGGTGTTATGGAGCGATTACTTTAAACCAGAACACCTTGAAAAACACCCCAATTTGCACGACTTATTTTGGAAGGCCACCAAGCAAGCCAGCGAGTGCAAACATCACTCAGAGCCTGAGTCCGGCAAAAAACTAGTGGATATGATAGATGAAATTGCAGCCATCTTCGCAGACACTAAAAAGGCCTAAGTTACTTCTTAGGCACGTCAAAGGCACGAGTATGCAGCCAGCCTTGGACCCTGGCCAGCTAGTTGTTGGCACCGGTTTATATAAAGACCTAAAAGCTGGTGACGTAATTGTTTTTAAGCACGACGGCTTAGAGAAGATAAAGCGCATCAGTAAAATTGAGCACGGACACTTATACGTTGTTGGCGACAACCCTAAAGAGAGTACTGACAGCCGCAAGTTTGGTTGGATAACCCAAGGTTACGTTGTTGGCAAAGTCGTTTGGCCCCGATCAATTACCTAGGCCGCAAGCTAGCGGCGCTTTTTGGCAGATTTTTGGGCTGCCCAAACTACCACAAATGTACCAAACATTGAGCTAAACCAACCGGCTAGCACTATAAGCGCGGTTTGCGCCTCATGTTGTTCAACATCATGGAGGTCACGCCCAGCCAGCACGTAACCGCTGCGTTTTTCACCATCGAAGTAACGCATCACAATTGCAAAGCGTTGATCGTCTTTTAACTGCCAAGAAATTTTGTCCAACAAGTGTTTTTTGGTGTAAGCAAAGACGCCGCTAGGTGGCAAGGGTACTTTGCCATCAACTTTCTCCAACGAAGACGCAACAACATTGGAGTCTTTATCAAACACAATCACAAAAGGCGAGAGGCTTTTGCCGGCTTCAACAGTTTGGTCTGGCAACACCGCAGCGGGGTCATCACCCTTGCTCAAACGGCTTATAGCGTCTTGAGCAAGTTGGGATGGCACATCATTGGCGCCCATCCTCAAATCTTGCTGGACGGTGCCATAAATAACACCTGATAAAATTGTTATCGTAATCGCGAACGGCAGCCAAGCGCCAAGAAGCGCCGGCGGTGAAGGGATTTTTAGTTTTGTCATAAGCACTATTATACCACCTGATATGCTTGGTATAATACAAACCATAAGCGTCTATAAATGAAGGGTGAAACAGAAATGGAAGATAATAATGAAAATGCATTACCAGCCCAACAGGCACCAAAACAAAGCCGCCCCGGTCTACCGCTTAGCTCGGCAGTCCACTGGACTCCATGGATTACTCTTTTTTCTCATGATGGTGTACTAACTTACGATGGTTCCAAGCTAAGCCTAACAGTTGAGGGCAAACAAACATTTAACGACAGTCTTAGTGAATTTGACTCAATAGATTTTAGCTGGACGGGCTATGTATTCATTGTCTATCACTCCAAAAAGTACAAGTTGGCATTTTATCAACCTAAAACAATCGCCATCGTTGGTATCTTTGGGGCGGGCACTCTTGTAAAAGGAGCAGAGATTGCTAAACATTGGCAAGAAGTTCTCGCAGGGGCGCCAACCGTTAAAACTGCAAACCGCCGTTTCTTGATATCCGGTAAAGAATGGAAAGTAGTTGGCTTAGTGCTCTTAGGCACAGCCATTTTTGTCTTGTTGGTCGGGCTTGTTAGCATATTAACCAGGCGATAAGTTGCGTCTGATAGCCCAGTGCAGAGCTTAATTAATAAAAATGCATCAAGACACTATTTGAGCTTTCGCCATCCCCCAGCTCTGTTATTATCGGCAACTGCTTTGATTAGATTTTTAAAAGCGTCTTCATTCAAGGGTTTATCTTCATAAATCTGAATTGATCTTGCTGTCAGGTTACCCTTACCTTGATTGATAATTTTTTCAGGGTCAGGTGCTGTCGGGTCGTAGATAAAAACATTAATGTGATCTTTCGTGGCTTGCAAAGCGCAGACGTTACCTTTTAAAACAAAGTATGGTCGATCTGTACGCTTGATGGTCTCTTCAATTTCTGGCTCTGTCTCGTGTATGAGTTGTCTAAGCCTAGTACACGCTGTCTTTTGCCAACCCTGTAAGTCGTCAATAAAACTATCTATCCTGCGGTCAGAATCATTTGTCATGAGGGAATTGTAACAAATAAGGAAACTTCCGAGGAAGTCATAGCGCTGTAATTATATTTGGCTTGGGCGTAAGGTTCTTTAAGGCAACTTTTCTAGTAAACAGCGCTTGTTAGCGAAAGGCCAGCAAAAAGTTAGTCACCAGCAAGCCCAGGTCCCTAGTATCGTAACCACCTTCTTGGATTATTAGAGTTGGTAGGCCAAGATCGTGAATAACATGTCCGATTTGGGTGTAAACGTCTTTATCCAAGCTCATTCCGCCAATCGGGTCTTCAGCGTAAGTATCAAAACCCGCTGAAACCACTAAGAAGTCGGGCTGGAACTGCTCAATGGCATGAATGGCTCGGCCTAGAGTATCTAAATATTGATTGTTATTAGTATCGCTAGGCAATGGAAAGTTAAGTGTAAAGCCCTCGCCTGCGCCAGCTCCAGTTTCATCTGCAAAACCACTAGTATATGGATAGCTGGCTGTCGGGTCAGCGTGCAACGACACATACAAAACATCACTACGGTCGTAAAACGCCGACTGAGTCCCATTGCCGTGATGATAGTCAATATCGAGCACCGCCACTCTTCCTTGCTGGCTCAAGTACTGAGCAGCAATCGCCGCATTATTGAAGTAGCAATACCCGCCCATGCTGTGGTGAGAGGCATGGTGGCCAGGCGGTCGACACAGACAATAGACGGCTGGCTCGCTGTCGATCAGTTGCTGGGCGCCAGTCAGGGTCGTGTTCACAGCTGCAATCGAAGCTTTATAAGTTCCGCGCGTGATCGGTGCGTAGGTATCACTTAAAAAATACGAAGGATAAATTTGCTCGCCGTCAGGAATAGCTTGAGATTTTCGTCGTAAGAAATCTACATAACCCTGGCTATGGATGGCAAGAATATGATCGATTGGAAAACTATCTGGTGCCTGGACACTATCCGGCGGCAAAGCCGCCAAGATTGAATCGA
Organism: uncultured Candidatus Saccharibacteria bacterium; assembly: GCA_964651645.1. Lineage (GTDB taxonomy): Bacteria > Patescibacteriota > Saccharimonadia > Saccharimonadales > CAZYVW01 > CAZYVW01. The sequence goes on along the minus strand of CAZYVW010000003.1, from coordinate 25,323 downwards.
CCCGCGCGGCTACCTCAGCATATGGTGTTGACTGACCATCGTATAGTTCAAATTTAGGCTGATGCAAAGAATGCGCATCAGAGTAAACTATATTCATCGCAAGGCCTCCAGATTAATGGCCGGCAAATGCATAAATGTAAAGTCACGCACGCCACTGGCTAGCATGCCGTCGTTGACGGTCACATTCTGAACTAAGATTTGTGGGGCACGATCACGCGGCGGAATTTTAAAGCCCGCCCGTTGCCCAGCTTTATCAGACCGACTGGTGTAGTTACACTCAGCGTAAACTATTGGCAGCTGGCTATAGCCAGAGCTGTCGACTGCGAGTTGACGATTAAGGCTCCTTAGAACTGTAGGCATTAATCCTCTACTAAGACTCCGCCATTCGGTGCTTTCTATCAAGGTAACCTCACCCGTCGGACCAGGTAGATCAATCCGCTCGGCCATAGCTGCTGAAGCCAGCCCATGATCCTCTAGTGTCAGACCCCTGAACCAGACGGATCGTTGCTCGGGGCTTAGGTCTTCCTGCGTCTGAAGCCGCCGCTGAAGAGACTGGATTTCATCCATGCTCCAACCAAAAGTCTCAGACCATAAGCCGTGCAGAGGAGTGACTAAATCATCGCTTATAGTTGATAGCAAAACACCTTCTCTGTCACCTGTCACCTCAAGCCTACCCGAGGTTCTCTCCACCATTTCGGATACTTCAACTAATGGCAAGCGATGAGCCGCATTCTGTGACAGGTAAACTAACCAGCCATCATGGCCATATTCATCTAAGGACAGGGCGACTTCTAGCTGGCTGCCCAGCTCGCTGTTAATTAGGTCGTCTAGTGTGTTGTGGCTGACGACGGCTCGGCAAACCACTCGACTAATGGAAGGTATATCTGCGGCTTGCTGCCCAAGCTGTCGATATATGTCGGCCAATGCGGCCGGTTCTTCGTAAAAAACTTCGGCATTATGGTACAGCCTTCCGTCTTGTCGTTCGGAAGTACCCAGACTACCAGTGCTAGAAAATATTTGTGATTCTGTCTCGTTCATAGTTCCTCCTTATGCCAATAAAAAAGCCCCTCGGTTGAGGGGCTCAAGCGTTGGCTATTGTAAATTTATTTATGCAGTAGCAAAGCTAGACCCCAATGTGGCCTTCTTTGCCTTAGATAGTGTCGAAACTAGTAAGATTTGCATAACAAGTATAATACCATAGAAATTCAAATGGTCAAATTATGGCTGGGACGGTAGGAAAGCATCGAGGCTACCGCGCCCGACTATAGCGATTCTTACGTTACTCGATGCAAGCATCTGCGTTACGCAAATCGCACGAACCTCGGCTACGCCGTACGGTTCAAATACTAGCCGATAACAAATAAAAATGCCCGAACATAAAGCTCGGACACTTTTATTGGCTGGGACGGTAGGATTCGAACCTACGAATGCCAGATCCAGAATCTGGTGCCTTACCACTTGGCGACGTCCCATTAAACACCGGTGAATTATAACGAAAATAGGTCTTTAATGCGAGGTGGTTAATTGACCAAAAGTGGCAAAGTGAGATAATGAGCGCAAAGTTAAGGAGCATAAAACTATGGCTACCGAAAAACAACAAAAAGCCGCCAAACAAAATATCAAAAAGGCTCAAGCCAAGTGGAAATCCATGACGCCGCGCCAGCACTCACTGGCTCAGCCCGAGGGCCGCAAACGCGCCAAACCTGGTAGTACCGGTGAGGGCGAATTCTACCACATAGTCGTACGGCCAAAAGAACAGTTTACTAGCTTTAGGAATCAAGACGTTGGCAAACCCGGTGGGTTGGAACGGGTAGCAGGCAAGCGCAGTAGCGGCTCTTGGGCCACCCAAGCTTGGCTGGTGTCTAAAAAAGATGCCCGCATGGAAGATGAAGTGCTGGTTGCCAGCACTCGGCATGCCAAAAAACTATTTGAGCAGCTTGGCTCCAAGCCTATTCATGTCAAAGGCGATATCTTTAAAGCCAAAGATCGGCCCAACGTACCAGAAAAAGATAAGCCAACTGTGTCCCAACTAAAAGCCTGGAAAGAAAATATTAAAAAGGCCCAAACAACCCGGCGATCTAAGAAATCTTAGCTTTGTAACTTTTTATATCTTCGGCGTGGTCAAAAGCAATTTGGTCATCTGGCGGCAAGTCATCTAAGTCAAACCAAGTTTGTTTGTCTGACTCCCAATCGGCTTTGCCGGTTTTTTCCGTGGCCGTGCAGTAATAAACAAAAGCAATATTTTGACGATCTTCGGCTGGTCGATCCGGTTGGTCATTAACTTTAAGCAGAGTAAAATCTTTAACTTTCCAACCTGTCTCTTCCATAATTTCTCGCTCCGCAGCTTGTTCTATGGTTTCATCACGGTCCACAAAACCGCCAACCAGCCCCCATTTGCCACCTTCAAGCAACTTGCCAACTCGCTTAACGAGTAAAATCTTACCGTCTTTTAAAACTAGGTTGTCTACCACTACGTGGCGTAGAGAGGCTTTATTACCATCCTCAAAAGAGCAGTTAATCATTATCCAATAATAACAAACAATTTTATTTAAGCCGGCACGGGAATAGGCAGAAAGCCAATTGGCTCGTCGGCTTCAATTATGTCTCTTTGAAACGCCAGGCGGATAATGCTCAGGATCATATCTTCATAGCCTAAGCTTTGGTTTAATTCGCAGGCCTTAGGGAATGAACCATAGCCGCTAATTAAGCTAGGCAAAAGATTGGCTTCTAGAAAATGTGGTTGGCCGCTTTTGTCCATGCGGATATCAATCCGTCCGTAATCGCGGGCGCCCAAAGCATGGAATATGTTGATGGCTAAATCACAAACTTTGGATTTAGCAGCCTCATCGCTAACTTCTGACACCTGCTCGGCATTGGAGGATTTTACTGTCTCGCTTAAAACGCGTATGCCTGAAACCTCGGCAGGAGCAACTAATTCTATAGGCATTACAGAAAATTGTGCAGAATTTTCATGTTTCAGAATAGCTACGCTAAACTCGCGGCCGTCTAGGTACTGTTCTATCAACGAGTCGGCTCGGTGGTTATTGGCAATCGATTTAACCTTTTTAGTTAACTCAGCAAAGTTGTTTACAACCGAGTTGGCATCAACGCCCAAGCCGCCTCCGCGATTGGCCGGCTTGATAAAAAGCGGGTAGGTTAAGCTAATATCCTCTTCTGTTGGTACGTACGCCTTCGGCGAAACATAAAACTGCGAAGTCATCAGCCCAGCATCAAGTACTCGCTGCTTGGCTAAAGGTTTATTGAGCTCTAGCTCATGTGCTAACCAGCTAGAACCGGTGTAAGTTATGTTGTTAGCATCTAGATATTGGCTGATCCAAATTTTATTGGCATCATTGAAGCCGAGAACTGGGTTCTGTGGGATAAATTTCATACCAAGGAACACAAGGTCGGGCTGGCGGCTAGCTAAAGCCTCCAGGTCTGCTAAATTGTTAATAATTGTGATTCTTGGCTTGTGATAATGCTGGGATAAGACGCCAAGAATAGCCTCGCGCGACTCCTTGCTCATAGAGCTAAGGCCGGGCGTGGTAGAGCAAACTATCTCAATATGTTTTTGAATTTTCAACATTGTAACCACCAATTATAGCCGGCTCCCTTATTCTAGGAGCCGGCCAAGTTTAGAAGCTAAGTACTACTCTTAGTAGCTTTTGCGGAAAGAACCGCCGCCACCGCCGCCAGTTGTCTGAGGACGTGCCTGGTTGACCATAATTGAACGGCCGCCAACTTCTTTACCATTCAGCTCTTTAATAGCTGTTTGGGCTTCAGAATCTTCCGCCATTTCAACAAAGCCGAAGCCTTTTGATTGATTAGTGTCGCGGTCCTTGATGATAGCGGTGCTAACAACTGCGCCAAACTCGGCAAACAATTTTGTTAGTTCGTCTTCTGTGGTGCTGTAGGCAAGTCCGCCCACGTATAATTTCATTGACATATAAAACCTTCCGTTAATTTAATATCGCATGCGTAAGTTCTCTTAGCTTGCCGCATATGATGATTAAAGCCCGGAGGCAAAAAGTACCGATAAGACGGAAAGGGACGGATGTCACCTGCTAAAACTTAGTATACTATAAAATTTCAAATTTTGCCAGCATAAGTGGAATATAAGAATTCTAAAGTGTAATATGTAAGCATAAACGTAATTAAGGAAAACTAAAATGGCAAGCAAAGAAGAAACGCAGTTTAGCTATATGGCGCTGGGGTTGGCGCGGATTAGCTTAGGGCTAATATTTTTATGGGCGTTTTTTGATAAACTTTTGGGCTTGGGTTTTGCAACTTGCCACAACGCGGTCAAAGATACTGTCCAGGTAGCTTGCTCGCAAGCCTGGATTAAGGGCGGCTCGCCAACCGCTGGGTTTTTAGGACACGCTACTAAAGGGCCTCTAGTTGATTTCTATCATGCCTTATCTGGACACGCAATTGTGGACTGGGCATTTATGGCTGCACTGTTACTTATTGGTGTTGCGCTACTTCTAGGGATTGCTATGCGTCTAGCTGTCGTCTTTGGTTCACTATTACTACTAATGATGTGGTCGGCCGTTTTGCCTCCAGCAAACCACCCTGTGCTGGACGAACACATTGTCTACGTTTTCCTACTAATGGCCTTGCCGGCTAGTAATACAAACCAGAAGCTTAGCTTAGGCCGCTGGTGGGGCAAACAAAAACTGGTTAAGCGTTTTCCGTTTCTAGTTTAACTGTGCTGGCCGCTACCTAATTCAGCTATGCTGACCGCACAGGGGACAGGTTTCTTCTTCGACTTTCTCGGCTTCCCACAATCGTGAGGCTTGCCACCACGGCCGATAGTCATGGTAGGCTACCAAATCAGCCAGGCGACGCAGCAGCCAACCGGACCAGCCATAAAACCTGACATTCTGCCACAGCACTGCTGCCCAGTGTGGGCCGGCCGGCATAACGTAGATTGGTTTTCTTGGGCTGTAGGCCTTAAGAGTTTTGTTTTGAAAACGGCGGATTAGATTGTTCACCACAAAAGTTGCATCATAAAGTGCCGTTTGAGCCAGGCCGGAATACTTAGTATCGGCATTGTCACCAAGCACAAATATATCTTCTTCAGCTTGCAGGAAGTGGTCCACTATAACCCGATGATTATTAGCCAGCTTAAAGCCGTTTTTATAAAAGAACGAATTGTTCATAACACCGGCCGTCCAAACAACCGTGTGGCTGAGGATTGGCTTGCCATTTACCATCAATGAATCAGCGTTCTCGGCCTGGACCGCCTGGTTAAGGTGGACATCAACACCTATTTGTCTTAGGTGTTTAGCTACTCGCTTGGACATGTCTTTGGGCAGACGCGGTAAAACTCGGTTGTCGGCTTCAACCAGCTCAACTTCAATTTTACGCTCTGGCAAGTTGTGCTGTTTCATTATTCGTTTTAAATAACTTGGCAGGGCGCCAGCCAGCTCAACGCCAGTTGGCCCGGCACCAATCACAATGTAGTGCAGATCTGGTTTGCGGTCGTCAATCAATTGCTGGTGCAGGTGCAGCTTGAGGCCTTCGGCCTCTTCAATTGACTTGATGCCGTAAGAATATTTCTGAAGACCCTTAATACCAAAGTAATTAGTCATCATCCCGAGCGAAATAATTAGGGTTTCATAATTTAGTTTCTTGCCATTTTCTAAACTAACCTGCTTGGTCTTGCGGTTCAAGCTAACAACTTTACCCTTGATAATCGTCAGTTTGTGCCGGCTAAAGATGTCTTCTAAAGGAATAGCCGAGATACTGCGACTGCCGCCAGTGGCCGAGCGATACAACGCCGGATAGTAGCGGAAATGGCTATGTTCAGACACTAGAGTTAGGTCAAACAAACCGCTGTCACACAGCTCCAAGGCGGTTTTGATGCCGGCAAAGCCAGCGCCAAGGATTAGTACTTTAGGTTTTTCCATGTAATTTGGCACTTAACATCTGGGGTAAAGTATAGCAAAAAGCTTTAGCTTATTCGTAAAAACAGGTAAGCTATAGCTAAATGGAAGATGTTGCTAAACTCCTGAAACAAAACGGTTTTGAGGGTGAAATTGATCTGAGGCCTGAAACCCTGGCTACCTATAGCCACGATGCCAGCATGTTTGAAATTGTGCCGCAGATGGTGGTCTTCCCTAAGGATTCTGACGACGTTAAAACCCTGGTCTGGACGGTTAAGAGTCAGAAAATGAAATACAAAAACCACATTTCTATTACCGCCCGTTCGGCCGGTACCTGCATGTCCGGCGGGGCAATTAACCAATCCATTATTATGGACATGAACCGCCACTTTACTAATATTTATAAAATTACGCCTAAAGTTGGCCACGCCCAGCCCGGGGTTTTTTACCGCGATTTTGAGAAAGCCACGCTCAAACAAGGCTCGCTTATGCCCAGCTATCCGGCGTCGCGCGAGATTTGCACGATTGGTGGCATGGTGGCTAACAATTCCGGCGGTGAAAAGTCACTAGAGTACGGCAAAACCGAACGGTTTGTTAAAGAGCTCAAAGTTATTTTCAATGACGGCAACGAGTACACGGTTAAACCACTGAATGAAACCGGCCTCAAAGCCAAAATGAAGCAAAAAGACTACGAGGGTCAAATTTATAGGCAAGTTTTTGCCCTGGTTGATAAAAATTATGACGAAATCAAGGCCGCTAAGCCCAAAGTTAGTAAAGACTCCACGGCTTATCACTTATGGAATATTTGGGACAGAGAAAAGGGTGTTTTTGATCTAACCCAAGCGATTGTGGGTTCCCAGGGAACACTAGGTTTTATAACTGATATTAAGTTCCGGTTGGTACCGCACCGCCCACACTCCGGGACTTTGGTAGTTTTCTTACGCAAAACTGACAATCTTGGCGAGCTAATCAAGCAAGTTGTGCTCTATAAACCGTCGGCTTTTGAAGGTTTTGATAATTACACTCTAATGCTTAGTTTTAAGCTTTTCCCTTACTTTCGTAAAACCCTGGGCTGGAAAGGCATTATAAAACTGGGGTGGCAACTTATCCCTGAAGTGTTTAAACTTTTCCGCGGCATTCCTAAAATGATTTTATTGATTGAGTTTGATGGTAAAACCAAAGCGGAAATTAGCCACAAAATTAAATCATTACACCAAGTTTTAGAAACTTACGGTCACGAGGCCTTGTTTGAAGAGGACGACAGCGAAGCCAAAGCTAAAAAATTTTGGATTATGCGCCGCGAAAGTTTTAACTTGCTTAGAAAAAAAGTTAAAGACAAACACGCCGCACCGTTTATTGATGACTTGGTTGTCCCGCCCGAGCGGCTTCAGGAATTTTTACCGCAGCTGCGCAGCATCATTGATAGCTATAAACTGCTGGCAACCGTGGCTGGGCACATGGGCGATGGCAACTTCCATGTTATTCCGCTGATGAAGATTGAAGAAAAGCTGGAACGCATCAAGCTGGCCCCAGCGGCGCGCGAGGTTAATGATTTGGTACTCAAATACGGCGGCTCGCTGTCTGGCGAGCACAACGACGGCCTAATCCGTGGACCATGGCTGCACTTGATGTACTCCAAATCCATGATGAAACACTTTAAAGACTTAAAACAAATTTTTGACCCGGATAACATCTTTAACCCGGACAAAAAGACCGACGCTCACTGGGAGTTTTCAGTCTCTCATATTAGGGAGAAGTTTTAATTATGTTTTTACCAAGCCTTCATTTGTTAGCGCATGAAGTGTACGTACTAACTCCGGAAGAGATTAAGCTAGACAAGCAAAAATTGCCACGCATAAGATTGCTTGATGCCCTAAACAGCGGCCATAACGTCTTAATATTCATAATTGCCACGTTGGTAATAGCCGCTTTAATAGCTCTCGGACTGTGGTTAAAGTCAAAGCCCCCCCTGCAGCGCCTTGGTCGCTTAATTGACCGGGCTGGCGTGGTAGCTCCGGATATTATAAGGTTGGTTTTTGGTTTCGCGCTTATTTCATCATCAATACGCGGCACGCTTTTTGGACCAGAACTGCCGCTTAGTTCCATCCCGCACGGCAATCTCTTAAAGCCAATAATGCTGGTTATTGGCACGGCAATTATGCTAGGCTTTGCTACCAAGCTGGCAAGCGCCATAGCCCTGGCTATCTGGCTGTTCGCGCTGTTGAGCGTGGGCTGGTATATCCTGACTTATACTAACTACCTAGGCGAGGCTTTGGCGACAATTTTCTTTCCGTTGCAGCTGTTTAGCATTGACCGTTTGCTGTATAAGTTCAAGCTACTGCCAAAAGCCTTAGGGAATTTTCACCCGGAGCTATCTATGCCGGCGGCCCGGGTATTTTTTGGTTTCGCGCTGTTATTTACGGCCATAAATATCAAAATTTTGCAGCCGGTCTTAACGCTTGATACGGTTAACCGTTACGACTTAACGCGTGTCTTTCCATTCCAGCCACTGTTTGTAGTACTGGGAGCCGGGCTGGTAGAGATCCTAATAGCGCTTTTGTATATGGCGGGTCTGCTCAGAAGGGCTGTGACCATAGTATTTTTGGTTTTCCTGATTGCTTCGGTGTTGTTTTTCAAGGAAGCCGTATGGCCGCATTACCTATTAATAGCCTTAGGCATTGGCATATTCCTGCACGAGCCAGACAAGTACGCGCTTGATAAATATCTTTTCCCCTACCGGGCAAAACCTCTAAAGCGTTCGTAGTTTTTTTATCCATTTAAGACTTAAATTTTTAAATGCTGGCAAATGAGGCCAGAGTTTTTCTAGTGCAAGATAGATAGTTAGTGCATAGGCTGAGCCTAGGATAGCGTCGATAGCGTAATGCTCAGCTTCATAAATTGTGCCAAGATAAATTAAAACAGGGAAAACCCAAGCCATAAACCGCCAGCGGCTTTTAAAAAGTTTAGTTATGTAAAGGGCGAACAGTGTGGCATAGGCAGCGTGCAAGCTGGGTACGGCAGCCACCGGATTTGGCGAGATTTTATTATAAACACTCGGAAAATCATGTAGACCTAGAGAAAACCAAACATTGCTGGAGATACGCGTAATGTGCGGTATAACGCCGGCGTCTGAAGCCATCCACGGTGGGGCCGCCGGAAAAGCTAGGAAAGTAACAAAAGCCGCGAACGAAGTAGACAAATAAGCGGTGACGACCTTCCAATAATGTTTGTCGTGGTAGCGCCAAATTAGCAGCACCAATATTAAAGGCATTACAAAATGGAGTACATAGGGCAAATACAGTGCGATGTCATACCAGCGGGTCTGGCCATGCCACAGCCAGCTCTGAAGTTTTTGAGTTGGCAGGCATCTAAAAATAAAACGGTCGGCTGAGGGCATCCAGGCGTAATTAACCCGATGGTTTAAGTGCGGCACTAAGCCGCGAAAAGACTCATAAATAAGTAACAAACCAACAAACGGCACTAAGCGTTTAAGTAGTTGTGTAGCCCGGCCAAACATCATAAAAACAAAGGTTAGAAAAACCAACAGTTTATCTGGGGTTGGAAAGCTTGGGCTACGCACGAACAAAATCAAACAGCCAACCGTACCGATAATTCCTAAAATTTGAGACAGCCGAACCTTTTTCATTGTTCTATTGTACTAGCAATAACTAGTGGAGGATATTGATGGCTCGGGCGGCAACTAAGGCCACGGTGGCAAGTGACGCCATACCTTGAACAGACATTAATAATTTAGCCCGATGAGTCAGCGGCAAGGCGTCCGTTGGGCTGAACGCGGTAGCGTTAGTAATTGAGACGTATAAATAATCAAAAAAGGCTGGACGCCAATTTGGTTCTTTAGTTATAGCGGTCGGTGTATTCATCTGAGGAAATAGAAAATCAATTGGTCCTGTATGCGTACCGTGGCCGCCATGTCCACCGCCATCCAGTTGCCAATACCACAGACCAAAAATAATAATATTGGTAGCGTAAATTGACAGGGCAGAAACAATCAGCTCCAAGCCACTGACTTGGTGGTTACCGCTAATTAGGGCATCGGAGACCATCACAAGTGACGCTATGTTAGCTACCGTAATTAATGCCGTTAATATCAAACTGCCGCGTCGGCGCCAACGGCCGCTTCGAGTTTGAGCGGTAGTTTCGGCCAGTCTAAGGCCAACAAGCAAGAATAATTCCAGTAGAGATATTAGGTATTTTGGGCCAACGCTCAGGTGTTGCGGCAAGCTGATTTGCAAAGCAATCGCCACCAGCACTGCCAACTCAACGTGCCATAGCCGTTCGGGTTTTAACTGCATATGCTTATACTACCATTACAAGACTTGGCTGGCTATCATTGTTCGGCGCTGACAAGGCCGATTAAATTAGCCTGGGAGAGTATGAAGCCATCCATGGCCTTTTCTAGCTGTTCGCGGGTAGTCTCGGCCGGCAGAGCAAGCTGTTTGTTAAGCGCATATAGCTCAAAATGATAATGATGCGTGCCGCTGCCGGCCGGTGGGCACGGCCCACTGTAGCCGGTAGTTGCCGCGCTATTGCTGCCTGTCATGGCACTGGGCGGCAGGCTGGCCTCGCCTATTTTGGTAGTGCTTGCCGGCAAATCCCAAACAATCCAGTGTACAAAATCGCCGTTAACAGCGTCCGGGTCATGTAAGATAAGCGCCAAGCTCTTGGCCTCATTGGGCACGTTATTTACATCTAGCGGTGGGCTAATATTTTGGCCTTTGCAGGTATAACGCTGTGGAATCGATTTGCCGTTACCAAACGCCGGGCTGGTTAGTTGCAGGCTTGCGATTTGACCTATGTCATTCATATTATTCTTCCCATCTTGATAGTAACTATTTAACCCGATGCTAAGCCCAATGGCGAGCAAAACAAGACCGATGATAAAGAGGATTCTGTGGTGTACGGGCATATAACTAGTATACAAACAAAACGCCCGGAAGGTGTTATTTAGCTCGCAAAAATATGCCTGTGCATAAATTGTTGTAAATATATCAGCCCAGGAGTATACCTAAAAGCATAAACGTTAAACAAAGGGGATGTATGAAAGAAATGACAGTAGTAGATAAAGCCACTTACTCGCTGGTCGTGCTTGGCGGGTTGAACTGGGGCCTAGTTGGCTTCTTTAAATACAACCTGGTAGATAAGGTTTTTGGGGTCGGATCAACCGGCGCTCGCGTAGTTTACGCAGTGGTTGGTCTAGCCGCCGTTTACTGTCTTGTAGGCATTGTTAAGATGATGTCTGAACAATCAAAGTAAGGCTTAAAAGTTATTAAAAAGCGCGGGCAAGTCCTGCGTTTTTTAATAGGTTTAAACATTGACAAATTCCAGAGGTAGCCTATGATAAAACATAAGAGCTATTACTTCAGTGACTGAGGATTGAAGATATACATGAAAACAAACCGATTACTAAAAATTAAAAATTTCTTACTTGTAGCAACTCTAATAGCGGCCGTTGTTGGCATGCGCCACACAGTTTTGGCGGCTTTTCCGGGCGCAAATGGCAAAATCGCCTTTACTACCAATCGTGACGGCAACTTAGAAGTTTATAGTATGGCCTCTGATGGCACGGGGTTAACGCGGCTTACAAATATAGCCGGCAATGATTTTGACCCGGATTACTCCTCCGACGGTAGTAAAATTGCCTTTCAGACCAATCGTGACGGCAACTATGAAATTTATACTATGAACTCTGATGGGACGTCTCAAACCAGACTGACCAACAACTCGGCTACAGACCAGCTTGCCTCTTGGTCTCCTGACGGTACTAAAATAGCTTTTTTAAGCAACCGTGATGGCAACAACGAAATATACATAATGAACTCTGACGGCACGTCTCAAACCAGACTGACCAATAATAGCGCTAGTGACACTGACCCCAATTTTAGTCCAGGTGGTACCAAAATTTCCTTTACTTCGGCCCGCGACGGCAATAACGAGATATATTCTATGAACACCGATGGCACTGGACTAACTAGGCTAACAAACAACGCCGCAAATGATGTTCAGTCAGTTTGGGCGCCTAGCGGTAACTCCATCTATTTTCGGACTGACCGTGACGCTGGCGACTGGGAAATATATAGAATGAACACCGACGGGACTAGCTTAGTTGATATAACTAACGCTCCATCTACACTTGAGTTTGATCCAGCGCCTAGCCCAGACGGCACCAAGATTGCGTTTGCTAGTACAAGAGACGGCAACAACGAGGTGTACGTTATGAATGCCGATGGCACGTCTCAAACAAGACTGACTAATAATTCAGCCCTTGATTCTCAGCCTATTTGGCAGCCTTTGAATCGTGCACCTGCAGCCGTAAGTGACACTACCACCACTAGTGCTGGCACGGCGGTGGTCATCAATGTGCTAGCTAATGACAGCGATCCTGATACTGCCTTAAACCCCGCGTCTGTATCTATAACTAGCGCGCCTAGTCATGGCAGCACCAGTATTAATCTCACTACAGGAGCTATAACCTATACGCCAGCTGCTGGTTTTAGCGGCAGTGATAGTCTTACTTACCAGGTTTGCGATAACGCCTCGACACCATTATGTAGTACGGCTACTGCAACGATCACTATCAGCGCTACAAGTTCGGCCGGTGGTACCATACCTGGCTTGCCAGACACAGGGGCCAAACCAGAGAATCACAACTATTTATGGTTACTAGGTCTGCTAAGTACAGTGGCCGTTCTTAGAATAAGAAAACATTTAGCTAGCCGTAGCCACTAAAATTAATGAGACCACATGAGTTCAGCTCAAAAAGAAGGTTTTATAACCCGGCTTAGGCCGTCTCGGAAAAGCGTAATTCTGGGCGGTAGATTATTTTTGGTCGCTGGCGTGGTGTTAACACTAGCTAGTAGCCTAATCCCTAAACAGTCATTTAAACTGCCCTCAATAAGCTTTAGACATGGTTTAAAGATAAGCTCGAGCGTAGTGCCGCTAACCTTAGAAAACCATTTAGTGATTCCTAAGATCGGAATTGATGCTGCTATACAAGCGGTGGGAGAGACTGCGGCTGGTAATATGGCAGTGCCGTCTAATTACTCGGACGTCGGATGGTTTAAGTTAGGACCACATATTGGCGAACCAGGCAACGCCGTAATAGCCGGTCATCTAGATGGTGTGGGAGGCCAAACGGCAGTTTTTAAGAGGCTTCACGAGCTACGGGTGGGGGACACTATTAATTATAAGAACAATCAAAAACAACAAACTTTTAGGGTAACTGGTAGCCAGAGCTATGATGTCTCTAGCGCCCCTCTAAGCAAAATATTTGGTAAGTCTGATGACGATAAAGCTCATCTTAATTTAATAACCTGTAGCGGAGCGTGGGATAAAAACTCAAGTAGCTACAACCAAAGATTAGTGGTCTACTCTGAGCTTACCAACTAGCCACGGAGCTTTAGGATTTAGGCGGGGTACTTGAACCTAGAAGTTTCTTGATTGCCAGTTGATAAATAAGTACGAGGCCTCCGGTGCCGGCGCCAAATTTAGCAAGTGTCAACCATACGCTTGAATGCTTTGGGGTTATTGCAGCAACTTCTGCAACCGCTGGCGTGGTGGGTTTTTGAGTAGTGGTAGCTGTTGGTTCTGGTTCAGTGGTTTCAACTGGCAAGGAAGTAGTCTTTGCTTTGGCTTTGACTCCAGAAACTATAGTACTAACAACCGTGGGTACTATGGGTTGAGCGCCAGTAATAGTTATTTGCTGGTCGGCGGCAATGTTGGTCCAATTATAAACCGCGCCGCCAAAAGGCATGGTTACTTGAACATCTACGGTTGTAGCACTGCCTATACCAAAGTGAGCGATTGTAGGTTGGGCAGAGGAAAAACCATTGCCGGTAGTTATCTCGCACAGTCCAATAAGGTAATCCGCATCTCCAAGATGACCAGCTTGGTAGACTCTTACTTTACTGCCAATACCTTGGGTGTTATCGGACTGACTGACTTTAACTTTAAGCCAATGATTAGTGTTAACCGTTTCGTTATGCCAGATAGTTGGCGTGATCAAAACGTCTAAGCCGTCAAAGAAAATATCTAGCTTTCCATCGTTGTCATAATCAGCTACCGGCGCGCCCGGCGCGTAATAAGGTACGCTCGTGCCCGGAGCGTTGATTAACGACACATAGGTAGGGGCTGTAAAACTTGGCAAGCCGTTAGAATCTAAGATGCCCGTGTTGCGGTAGACATAAGGCTGAATATGGCCGCTACCTTGGTCTATCATGACTGAGGTAAAGATATCTGGCCAACCATCATTATCAAAATCTTGAATCTCAACATGTGGCTGTTTGGCGCCAATTAGCTCTAATGTCGTAGAGGGCATAGCATTTAATATAGGGTCGCCATTACTATCGTTGCCGGCATTGATGAATATCCGCATAGAAAGCGGTGTTCCGTGATAAGTGCTCTCAAAGTGCTGAGTAATTATTAGGTCTAGGCGGCCGTCGCGGTTAAGATCGCCCCAACTTGCACCAGCCGCCCAGTCATCATTGCCGGGTTGATTATTCCAGTGGAACTTGGGGTCAGTGCCCCCATGGAAGGTGCCATCTTTATTATTAATGTAAAGATAAAAGTCATCAAATCCAACGGCGCTTCCGGCGTAAACCCCGCCTGAGACTATGAAATCTGGCCAGCCGTCACCATTAGGATCACCTACTCCCATGCCTAGCCCAGAAATGTTAGTTGGCAGCCCGGCCGCTGCAGTAACATTAGTAAATGTCAGATTGCCATTGTTCTTTAGAAGGTGCATGGTGCCCACACCCCCAACAAGCGCATCGGCGTGCATAATTAAATCCTGGTACCCATCGTGGTTATAGTCCAGCACACCAATAGTTCGGCCATTCTCACTAGAGGCTTGGGCAACAATGCCACTGCTTGAAGTTATATCCTGAAAAGTGCCATCTCCAAGATTTTTATAGACATGATCAGTCTCACTTCTTTTTGGGTCAAGACTGGTAGAATCGCGGTTGGTAGCTACTACTAGATCCTGATTGCCATCATTGTTAAGATCCACAAATACAGCACCTGCAGTTCGCGCGTAGAGAGTTAGTGTGGCTTGGTTTGACTTTGTCAGCTTGCCGTCAGCACCACCCAAAAGCAACATGCTGGGGGCTGGGGTCTCGTGGTCTGGCCGGCTGCCGGTAGTAAAAGTTCCAACAAACAGGTCCAGGTAGCCATCGTTATTTACATCACCCCAAGCGGCGGAGTGGGAATAAACACCAACCATATTAGGGGCCAGACCAGTAGAAGTCGTTGCATCAGTAAATCTAATATCATTAGAGCCGGTGGCAGCACTTATAACTGGGAAGAATATTAATAAACCGGCTACAAAAATAACTGGCACCAATACCGCCCCATATACTAGATTTGCAAGCAATTTTAGTTTTTCTCTCACTACCCGTCCACTGTTAGATTCAGAGTTTATTATACTTAAGCTTACCCCTGTTTAGCAAGCGGAGATTGATCTAGAAAAGTTCTAGATTTTTAAGTTCGTCGGGCAAGAAGCCTTTCGGGTGTTTAAAGTCAGCCTCCCATTTTGTGCCCTGGCCATAGCCGAGGTCTTTCATGAGTTTAGTTGGCGCATTACGCAAGTGGATTGGCACGGGTAAGTCGGGATAATCATGGGCTGCGGCTTGAGCGGCAACCATGGCGTCAGCCACCACTCTAGATTTTTTGCACTTTGCTAAGACAGTAGCGCAGTGGTAAAGGTTGTACTGGCACTCTGGCATACCAATCCGTTCCACGGCCTGGAAAGTAGCGACGGCCAGGTTAAGTGCCGGCGAGGCGGCAATGCCAACATCTTCGGACGCAAAGATAACCATTCGGCGTGCTATAAATTTGGGATCTTCACCAGCTTGTAGCATCCGGGACATATAGTAAAGCGCAGCGTTGGCATCAGAACCGCGCATAGATTTTATGAAGGCACTGATTATGTTGTAATGGCTCTCTCCTTTTTTGTCGTAGCCCGGCAGGCGTTTCTGGGCGGCGGTCTCTATAATTTCCGGCGTCACTGTGCCGGGTGTTAGCTGTAAGGCCAATTCCAGATTGCCAAGCGCCACTCGGGCGTCGCCACCGGATAATTCTGCCAGCAAATCAGTACTTTTGGCCGGCAAACGCTTGGCGCTCAATTTTTCTTTCTTGGCCGTGGCTTTCAGGATTTTTAAAATCTCAGATTTTGTTAGGGGTTCTAAAACCAGTACCCTTGAGCGTGATAGTAAAGGGTTGATAACTTCAAAACTAGGATTCTCGGTGGTCGCGCCAATCAAGACAATCGTGCCGTTTTCTACATGTGGCAAGAAGGCGTCTTGCTGAGCTTTATTGAAACGGTGAATTTCATCAATAAAGAGTATGGTTTGCAAGCCAAGACGTTGGTTACCCTTGGCGTGCTCGATGACTTGCAGTACATCGGCCTTGCCGGCGGTTACGGCCGATAGTTCCTTAAACTCGGCGCCGGTTTCGTTGGCGATAATTCGTGCCAAGGTAGTTTTGCCACTACCTGGCGGGCCCCATAGAATTAGGCTAGTTGGCTGTTTCTTGTCTATAATTTCATGAATAATTTGGCCGGTTGCAACCAAGTGCTCCTGCCCAACTACTCCGGCCAATGTCTCAGGCCGCATCCGCTCCGCTAAAGGTTGCATAATAATTAGTATAACTCTCGGAAGGAAGATAAAGCCTATCCGGGAAGAAAATAGCGGCAGAGCTCTGGTTTGTTGGCGGCTTTAAAGGCTTTCTTAAAGTGTTCTAGTTCCTCATGACGCGCACGGCCGGATCCGTCATGGTTTGGGTCGTGAAAGATTACTTCTGTATCCGTAATGTCCAGGAGTATGACGCGGTGTAAAATATAGCCCTCCTCATTATTTAAGAAGCGTGAATTTAGAGTTACGTCACAAATTCCAGGTTTGTTGTGTTCGCGGACGACGTCTTTCCAGGTTGGCGCACGCTGTATGTAAGTAAAATTAGAGTGATCAAATATCAGGTGGACATTCTTGCTCTCAGCCTCTAGGTCAAAAGTATTTTCCTCACAAAAATTAAACTGCTCGGCGCTAACCGATTTTTTTAAGCCAGCTGTACCTTCTTTGATCCAAAGGGTTGGATTGGCGTCACAATAATCCGTAATATGGATACCTTGGTCCATTAGCCATTTCCAAAGGCTAAAGCCCCAAACTACGTAGCCAGGCTTCCATTTGGCAATTTTACCCAAGCCTTCAAAAGTTAGATTTTCCTTTGGTAAAAGGTACTGAGCGGCCATGGTGTAGCAAGCCAAAGCACAGGCATTGCCTGGGTTAGCGTGATAAGGCGCGTGCTTCATGACTCTATTATAGCGTTAAACCGAGTTAATTCATACTCACTAATTGATATAAGGTCAATAATATGGTAAGGTGAAGAAAACTCTTAGGAGTTTCGGAGGTTGCTTACGGTGATTGCTAAAATCACGCGGGTTCTTAATGCTTATAAAAAATTGGGCATTGCTGGGGTTTTGGTAGCAGTTTTATTAACTATAGTGTTAAATAGCACCGCCTCAGCGATTTCTTCTAGCTTACTGCCTCATATTTCACCTAATCTCTCGCCGGCAGTCTCTATCCCATATCAACCAACTCAAATACAAACGTCCAAGGTTGAGACAGTGGCAACTCCAGCTAAAGTCGTGCTTACTTCTTTGGCGGCTCAAGCCTGTGTGCCTGAACCAGAACCCAGTCTGTCAACATTGAGTTCATATAAACTAAGTCCTGGCGTGCACGCCGTCATAGAACCGATACGTTATTATCAGGTATACGGCCAAACGCCTGTGCAAATTCAGGCTCAGTTATTGCAGTGTGGCCCGGTGTTTGATGGCCAGCGCTGGGCGGGGGATACGGTTTATAACCTCAGCTGGTATTTTGACTATGACTTCTCAGCCGACAAAACCCAATGTTCCTTAAAAGACATTGCCATCTTGGCCCACGCCCAGGTAATTCTGCCGGCTTGGCAGAACACTGGCGCGTCAAATGAGCTTGGCAGCAGGTGGAACCACACTGCCAGCGCACTTGCTGTGCATGAAAACGGCCATGTCCAGCTGTTACAAACTACGGCTCAAACTATTTATAATGAGCTACAGGCCATGCCCCAATTAGCTTGCAACAATATTGGTCAACAGGCCACCGCCGCCATTCAAAAAGACTTGGATGAATTAAGGGCAGATAATGACGGTTACGACGTCGCAACCAATCACGGTGTAAACCAAGGGGCAAGGCTCTAAAATGGCAGATAAAAACGAGACAAATGAGGAAGTACCACTAAGCCCAGTCAAGCGCTTCGAGGCGTTAAGGGATAGGGTTCAGATTTTGGCAAGCGGTATTATTACGGACTCCGACCACACCGACAAATTAATCGAAAATCAACCCTTGTCAGTTGAGGCAGACGGCAGGAAAGTGTTTATTAAGCTTGGCTACATTGCCGGCAACGGGGCTTTTAGTCACTCTATAATTGATGAGATTTATGCATTCAGCTGGCTAGAAGATAGGCCGGAAGAAATAACCACAAATTTCATAACTTACTTAGGTATTGAATACGGCGAGTTGTCTATTGTTGAGGGTAATTTGACTGCCGTCGAAACTGCCTTTTTGCTTTATGAAAAAGCCCAGGCCAACGAACAACCAATGTAATTAAGTGTATATTTAGTAGATGGCTAAATTACACCCAAGCGTTCAAATGGCTTTAGCTAAATACGGTATTAAATACAAGATATTCCCATGTGATCCTAAACTTGCCGACACCGCAGCTTTTTGTGAGCGTTATGGCTTCAAGCCCGAGCAATCGTTAAACACCATAATTGTAGCCAGCAAAAAAGTTGAACCAACTAAGTATGCTGCTTGTACGGTGCTGGCTACCAGCCGGCTGGATGTAAATAAAAAAGTCTGCAAGCTGCTAGGCGTTAAGCGGGCCTCGTTTGCTAGTGCCGATGATACCATTAAACAAACCGGCATGATGATTGGCGGCGTAACCGTTTTTGGGCTTGAGGATATGCCAGTCTACATAGAGAGCGGCGTGTTTGAGCTAGGAGAAATTATCATGGGCGGTGGCGACCGCAGCAACAAAGTTATCCTTAATTCTAACGAACTCAAAAAACTGCCAAATGTTGAAGTAATTAACGACCTGGTCCTGTAGAAAATGATTCGTCTTGAGCAAAAAGAGTTTGAGAAAATTGTGGCTTGGGCCATTGATGCCATCCCAGAAAAATACGGCAAGCTTATGAACAATGTGGCGTTTGTGGTTGAGGATGAGCCCACACCTGAGCAACGTCAAAAGTTGCACTTAAGTGGTGGCCAAACTTTGTTTGGGCTTTATGAAGGCGTCACGCGGCCACACCGCTCGGGCAGTTACAGCCTGGCATTGCCAGACAAAATAACCGTTTTTAAAAATCCCCTAGAAGCCAGTAGCAATTCAGTTGAAGAGTTAAAAGAGCGGGTCAGGCACACGGTTTGGCACGAGGTAGCCCACCACTTCGGCCTGGGGCATAACCAAATTCATAAACTTGACGGCAGCGTCTAGGCAACTAGCTCTCTCGGATCGTGCGTACTAAGACTGGCGGCAAAACTGGCTAGATCACTACTATTGAACGGCGCTTCTTTACCGGCAAGTTTGTGGCCGAGTTGCATATGGTCAATCAAGTCGGCAGCTCGTCTGAGAGGCGAGGTCACGTGAGTATAAAGAGGAGTTTCGCCCCTTACGATGCCACTGTGACCAAGCGGTTCAGTGGTATAAACGGCCCTTACTGGCATTGGTCGGCAGGCTCCCCGCTCTAAATCTTCCTCGTCAGCGTTAAAGTCTCGATAAATAAATGGTATTGAACGCTCCTCATTCATTAGACTTGCCACGGCCATATTGGCAACTATCATGTAGGTAGCTACTACTCGCTCACCGTAAGCTTTATTTTTAAGTTCGCCGCCCAGACTACGCAGCTCACGCTGTTTTCTTTGTCCTGGATTGCGTATTAATCTATCTAAAGCAATGATGGGCGGGGTATCTCTATCAATTATCGGACGCTCAAAGTACTTCCTTATAAAACTGGCGTAATCTGTAGTTTGCAGCTCAACTAGGGCCGGCACAAGCCCGACCCCGTCTAGCGGTTCGCCGTCTCTACTAAAGGCTTTGGTTATAACTAGTGCTCGCTGTATGCCTTCTGCTAGCTCTAGCGTCCAGACAACTGAAGGCGGCAGGATACTTCTAGTGACTTCACCGTTTTCACTGTAGCGGTTATTACGGTTCTTTAGGGCCGTTTGTAGCAACTGGCTGTTAGGGTCAATCTGAGCACCGTCGGCAATCGCCACTTCAACTAAAAATCCGCCGGATTTATGGCGGCGGACTCGTATTGCATCATCTATTTCGTGGGGGTTCCGGGGGTCGATTGCTAGGAAGGGACCTTGTTCTATGAGGTTTACTCTTGCTTGGTCGTTAAGACCCGTGGGAGCAAACACGTTCGTATCCGGTGGTGCTCCAGGCTGTTGGGGCGCTATAAGCATTGTTTGTTTTCCTCTTTGCCTTCCATTTAAAGCTTACGCTTTGGTTAATAAAACATCAATAAGTACCACAGTTGATAAAAACAGATTAAGATGCTATAATATGATTAATTATGGCAGTTTTATTATATTCAGCCGCTGAAATCGGCGGCGTACCAATAGATATGCAAAATTTTGTCAGCGATATGACTGCTCCGGAGCTACTAATGCAAAGCAGCGATATTAATGCGATTCCGTTGCCAGAAGTTTGGCAAGAATTAACTGCAGACGTAAACGACCCGATATGCAGCTATTTTGCCAAAAAAGTGGGTGAAAACGCCGCCGAAGTATTTATGCTGCCGAACGGCCGGCATTACTCTTCAAAGCTTTTGCCTAGGACTTATTATTTGCCAGAAGAGGGGATATATTTGCCTGTCATTGTCCCCAACACAACTGCAGTTGGACTTTTCCTGCACAGTTTAGTGACTATTGAAGCTGGAGAGATTTAAGAACTTCAAGAGCTGTTTTATAAGCTTGGCTGGTTGTGACAATGCTAGGGTCGACAGTGTTTGTAGCTAGGTCATCGGCCCGGTCTTTAGCCGAGAAGCCACCAACAATAATGTAAGTCTCGGCCTCTTTGCCATAATTTGGCCCCAGGGTATCGCCTTTTTTAAGGTCAAAATTGCTAGTAATCATCATAAAAGCAAAATTGCTGGTGTCATCTAGACCAAACAGTGTCAGGTTGGTTTCTGTGCGCTGGCCAACTGCTGGTTTGGTGTATTTGAGTTTTTGTGACGGTTCAATTGCCACGCCGCGGCCAATGTATTTGCCATCAACTGTGCGGGCGGCTTTACGGATATAAATCCTGAAATTACCGGTAATTTGGCCTTTGTCGGTAGTTTTGTACTGAAAGTCAGGAGATTCCAACTTTACACTAGTTTTATCGGCCGCGGCGGTTACTATCCAGGTGCTGGGGTAGGAAAGTGTGACTCCCAAAAAACCATTTTCGTACTTAGTATCCAGAGGCGAATCCGGCAGGTCTTTTATTGCAGTTTCTGCAGGCTTGGTAGCCGTCTGGCTAGAAGTTGCCGCCGTGCTAGCGGCTGGGGCAGGTTTTTTCTTGAGCAGTTTAAAAGCACCAAAGCCACCGGCTGCCATGGCCAGTATAACAAGTGGAATCAGCCAGCGTTTACTACCACCTTTGGTTTTTGGTTGCTTAGGTTTAACTGGCAGTGCGTAGCGCTGGTCTTCGTCAGTTTGCTCTTTGCTAGTTTCCTGAGGTTCAGGTTGCCTTACGGAGCCATAAGCCTGCGGCTGTTCCGACTCCTTGACCTCTTCAGCTTCATCAGGTTCTTCGTCAGGCAAAACTACCGGTGCCTTCAGCGGATCGTCATCAAACATACCCATATACTAGCCATTATCCTACGCGTAAGCATAATCGGCAATAAGGCGGTTATGCACAGTTTTTAAGATAAAACCTTCAGCATAAGCATTAACAGGGGTGAAAATGTTGTTGACAAGATTTTTAACGGGGTCTATATTGATGTGCAGAACATCGTGAGGTGTTTTAGTAATCTTACTAGCAATAGTAATTTTGCGAACAATCTGGAGCCCCTCAAAAGGCTCCTTTTTGTTTTAAAATTTAATCTTCAGAAATTGCGCGACGTTGTTCTACTATATGAGTTAGGCCAGAGATGGCAGCTACTGTCAACGCCGCAAGTGGGGTAGCTTGATAGAGTGCTTCGTTCATTCGGCCTGCAGCAATCACCGCTGCCTCCCCAATAACACCCATATCAAAGGTAGCCAAGCTGTAACTGGGTAGGGTGGCGTCTGGCTGCTTATAAAGACGGTCAAATGCATCGCCTAGCTGCTCGCCTAAAGTGTTAAAAAAGCCATTTTCAGAGGTCATTTAATATATTTTAACATATTAGCTATTAACAAGCAAGATTATGTTTGCCTATAAAACTCGCTTATGTTATAATTTAAACTAATTAACAGCGCTATAAGGGCGCTCTTTAATTTTTATGGCACAAGACCCAACTAAAATTCGAAACATTGCGATTATCGCTCACGTCGACCACGGTAAGACGACTCTTGTTGATGGCCTCTTAAAACAGTCACAGACTTTTAGGGACAACCAGGCCGAGATGACCCAGGATCTGATTATGGATAGCGGTGATCAAGAGCGTGAACGCGGTATTACCATCACTGCCAAAGTCACGGCTGTTCAGCACGGTGACTACCGGATCAACATTATTGACACCCCCGGCCATGCCGACTTTTCCGGCGAGGTTGAACGTACCCTAAACATGGCCGACGGCTGTTTACTTATAGTCGATGCCCAAGAAGGCCCAATGCCCCAGACCAAATTTGTGCTGGGCAAAGCGCTGGCTGGCGAGCTAAAACCAATCGTTATTATTAACAAAATTGACAAAGACAACTCGCGGATTAAAGAAGTCGAAAACGAGATTTCTGATTTATTCTTAGAACTGGCCGTGCACGAGGACCAGCTACATTACCCAGTTTATTACGCGGTTGGCCGCAGCGGCAAATCCTGGGCGGAGGTCCCAGATAGTTCTGGGGCTGACGGCAATCTAGAACCAATCTTTGAAGCAATTATTAAACACATCCCAGCGCCCAAAATTGAAAGTGACAAACCATTCCAGATGTTAGTAACAGCGCTAGCTTGGGATAGTTTTAAGGGCAAATACGCCATTGGCCGGATTACCCGCGGCCAAATTAAAGCCGGCGACCCCGTTGCCCTATGCAAAAAGGACGGCTCAATAGCCAAAGCCAAAGTTGAAAAGGTTTATATGAGCCACGGCGTCAGCCGCTTTGAAGTGCCGGGCGGCGTGGCTGGTGACATTGTTCAGCTAACCGGCATTGCCGAGGCCAAAATTGGCGAGACACTAGCTGACCCAGAAGCGCCAGAAGCCCTGCCGGTTCTAGAAGTAGAAGCGCCGACACTAAAAATTTATCTTGGCCCCAACACTAGCCCAATGAAAGGGCTGGAAGGTGAGTTTAGTACTTCGCGCCAGATTGGCGAACGCTTGCAGAAGGAGCTAGAAACTAATGTAGGCTTGAGAGTAGCGGACGATGGTATTGGCTTTTTGGTATCTGGCCGCGGTGAACTGCACTTGAGTGTGCTGATTGAAGCCATGCGCCGCGAAGGTTATGAATTTGAAGTTGGCCGGCCAGAAGTTGTCACACATGTTGAAGACGGCATAGAAGTTGAACCGCTAGAGGAGTTGATTATCGAGGTACCAGAAGAACACGTTGGTACCGTGCAGATGGAGCTTGGCCAGAGCAAAGCTGCGTTAAAGGAACAGTTCACCACTTCTAAAGAAGTAACCAAGTTAGTTTATGAATTACCAACCCGCGCCCTTTTGGGTTTGCGCGGTGTGTTAATGACTAGTACTAAAGGTACAGTTATCCTAAATAGTCTGACTACTGGCTATCAGCCAGTGGGCGCTGCCTTAAACCAACTGCGTAATGGCGTGCTAATCGCTTACGAAGCTGGTCTTACAACTCCTTATTCCTTGCAAACCGCTGAGGAGCGGGGAATAACCTTTGTTGGCCCAGCGGTTAAAGTTTATGCCGGCCAAATCGTTGGTCTGAACAAACGCCAAGAAGATATGGAAATCAACGTTTGCAAGGCAAAACACCTAACCAACATGCGCAGCAGCTCCAGTGATGGTGTTGTCCAGCTGACGCCACCAGTACTTATGAGTTTAGAGGAATGCTTGGACTTTATAGAAAACGACGAATTGTTAGAAGTTACACCCAAGAACTTGCGTCTGCGCAAAAAAGAATTAGATCCTAACAAACGAAAACGTCAGAACAAACTTTAGTTACTGGTCAGGATTGTCGTCTGGAGTAGTAGCAGAGGAATCATTGCCGCCAGCCGCCTGCAATGCTTGGAGGGCTTTATCGATGTCTGCTTGACTGGGGTTGGTGGTATTCAGTGAGGCTGCTTCCTTGATTGGACTTGGTTCGCTAATCTTAACGGTGTCGTAGCTAAAGGTCGTGTCGCTGGAGCCATCAACGTTTTTACTTGTCCAACGGCGGAGCAAATGATCTTTAGTGTCGAACCAGACAAATTGCTCGGTAGCTGTATCCTTAGGATCAATTATTTGATATTTAAAGCATGTTAGTTTGCCGCAGGCTTCTTTGCCAATTTTCTTGTACTGAGTTCTATCTTTTTCTGCGACGGTAGTTTGCGTAAAGTCTATCTTTACATCATCTTTAACATCTTCAGTTTTGTACGTAGCGTCCGTGGTGTATTTTGTCCATTTGTTATCAGAAAAATCCTTAACATAAGTTGAGCCAGAAATAGTAATGTAATCGCTAATGTCCGTACCATTTTGAGACACGGTCATTTGGGTCTTGTCTTTGTTTTCGGCCTGCAATGTAATTTTTGAGGTTGTGCCATCCTTCTGAGTCGCAGTGGTCACGGCCTTGTAGTTTGAAAGACCAGTCCATGAACTGGCAAATTTACAAAAGTCGCTGTCTTTTAGCTCTTTATTGCAGGCGTCTTGAGCCTCTTTGTTGCTAACTGTCGCAGTACTACTTTGTCTGTTATGCACAACAAAGCCAACTCCACCAATAACGGCAATAACAACGATTCCCGCAATCACTGCCATATGGGCAATGCCGCGTGAGTCTTTTTTAAGATGTAGTTTCATAATTTTCCTATTCTGCTTATGGTTGTTTTTATCATATTAGTCCCGATGCTTATCTACTGTCAATCAGGTGGGGGAGCAAACTTAGGTATACTAAAATGGCTATGCCTAAGAAATCCTCCAAACGCGCCGAGCCATACCTTATAAAAACTGCCAGCGCGGCTGCTATCTTTGTGTTTTCTACCTTCTTAGCGGTGCGACATCATATGGGCGTAATTGAAACCAAAATTTTTTGGAAGATATACAATAGGCCGGCGGTTTTACATA
>CAZYVW010000002.1:0-33235 GCA_964651645.1 uncultured Candidatus Saccharibacteria bacterium | reverse complement strand
GGTAAGCTAAAGGGCTGCGTGCTTTAGCTTCCGCCAACGGCGGCGTTGCAGGCGCTCGGCCTTTTCTCGCCAATCGTCCGAGAAAAGCTCCTCAAGGTCCTCGCTGTTCAGTTGTGACAGCGGGGTCGGTCTTGTGAGAAAGTGAATCTTTGCCATGTCTACCCCTCCCTATTAGGTTGATAATACAACTTGAAGTATAGACACCTAAGCACAAGCTCTCTGCGAGATATTTATCAAAGCTGTTTTTCTGGGATACTATCCGTAGGGAATCCTAGTTTTCCACAGCTTTAGAGTTTCTTTTCAATATTTTTGCTTATCAAATGATTAACAAGCACTGACAATTCCGATGGGGAAGAGTGGGCTTTGACTATATATTTATAAGCGCCGAGGCGCATTGCTTGCTTGACGGCATCCTCATCGCCAAGATTGCTAAGAATCACTACGTAGGTTTTAGGACGGCTCTTATGGTCGTATTGCTTGAGAAATTCCAGGCCGCTGACCTCTGGCATAAGCAGATCTAGTAAAATAATAGTCGGGTTGAAAACTTTAACGATTTGTAAAGCTTGCTTGCCGTCAAAGGCAGTTTTGACAGTGTGGCCCTCTCTCTTTAGGATCATTGTGTAGGCCTGGTTTAAGACTTTGTCATCTTCAACAATTAGCACTTTTGCCATTTTCTTCTCACTCCTCCAAAGTTCAGATCTAGTATAACTGATTCTTCTAAGTTCTAAATATATCAAAAACAAAAGCTTACTTTAAGCTTTGGGCAAAGAAAAAATAAATGTCGTGCCTTTGCCTTCGGAACTTTCAAAAGTAATTTGGCCCTTCAAACGCGTTACCAGCTGCTTGACTAAATAAAGCCCCAGCCCGGAGCCGGTAACTTCCCGCTTTAGCGTGTTTTCTGCTCTAAAAAATTTGCTGAAAACTCGGCTGTGTTGGTGCTTAGGGATACCAAAGCCGGTATCGGTTATTACAAATCTAAACTTTTTTGCATCTTCATTCAAGATCAGGCTGACTTGGCCTTTATTGGGGGTGTATTTGATGGCATTTGACAACAAATTGCTGCAAATTTCTCTAAGTAGGAGTGGGTCAGTTTTCAGCGAGTAGTTTTTGGTGTTAAAAACTGCCTCTAAATTAATGTGTTTGTCTTTGGCTAGCGGCGCGAGTTCCTGCATGACTTCCTGAATTAATTTGTGAACATCAACTTTGCGTGGGCTGACGGTTAGACTGCCTTCCTCAATCTTGGCAATATCAAGCAGTGTATTTATTAGTTCGTTCATACGGTCGCTAGAAGCTAGGATGATGTCAAGAAATTTTTGCTGTTGTTTATTGGGCTGGCCGCTAAAGCCATTAGCTAGCAAGTGAGCGTAGGTTTTAATAGCAGTCAAAGGTGTGCGGAGCTGGTGCGAGGCAATGGAAATAAACTCACTTTTCATGCGATCAATTTGATGCTCTCGGGTAATGTCTCGGAAAACTTCAATCGCGCCAACCGGTCGGCTATCAATTAAAATGGGCGACACAGTGACTGCTACGGGGGCCAACCGTTTAGCTTTGGTGACATAAAAAGTTTTGCCAACAACCGGTTTGCCGCTGACCATCGCCTGGGCAGCCGGTCTTTTTAGCATAGATATTTCATTGCCTTTTTCATCGACGGCGTGAATGGCGCGTGGGAACCATTGTCCTAGTAATTCTTTGGCTTCAAAACCCAGAATACGGCAGGCGGCTTCATTGACCTCAGAAATCATACCTTCTTCATTGGTGGCTATGACTCCGTCGCCAATACTAGAAAACAAAGCTAGGCTGCGTGCCCGCTCGCGGACAATAATTTGCTGTTTAGATTCTCGGGCTGGCACTTTACTAAAGTCCCTAGTTTTCTAAGCGTCTTAGACGCGTAGTTAATTCGTCAATCATTTGACGATCATCAGTTAAGAACGCAAACGATACCCTCAACCAATCAACTAGCGTTGGCATATCTGAGTTTGTTAGCTTGGCTGGTTCTTTCCCAAGGTGGTTATGAACCTGGCGGTCTATAAAACGCTTGGCGGCTGGTCCTAGATAATCGGCCGTGACGTCAACAATATTTGTATAAAGGTCCTTCTGTTTTGCCATAACTTAAGTCTTAGACCTCTTCGATTTTCTTCAGCCGCTTGGCGCCGCGGGCAATCAACCCATAACCTACTCCAATAATAATCAATAAGAAGTAAACCAGCAGCAGTAGTAACCTGAGTGACAGGTCGCTAAAGTAGGATGACATTGATACGCAAAGCCTAAGCGCCATCATCGAAACAACCACAAAAGCGATGCCAGCGGCTAAATAGCCAAGCGCTTTGCGGTATAGCACGCCAGTAATGTTTCTTCTATAAAGTTGAATGTGGTAGGCGGCTCTAAAGCCTAGGTACCATAGGACGATGTAGGGTACGACAATTGTTAAAAACACCAGCGCATCAGGCAGATAATAAGCCGCCGTGCCAGAAATGCCCCCAGGCGTGCGTCTTAGCGGATCAGTCATGGCTATGTAGGTATAAAAAATACAAAAGGCAGTAAAGGCGCTGGCTAGGAAAGTCTGGTTTAGAGTATGGCGTTTTTTCTTCAAGCTGCCTACTAGCTGACGAGCGCCTTGGGCCACCAACCAAACGCCTGCAAGGGCTAGCAGTAGCGAAAAATAGTTGTAAATGATTGTTGTTGTAGGAATCAAAGCAAGGTGTCCATTATTTACATGGTCACGGACTATACCGGCAAGCGCTGTTAGTGGCAAGGAGATTGCTAGCAACATTAGCCCATCAGACAGGACACGCAAACCATGGCCGGCTTTGTCTTTGTCAATCAAAGCGGCGTATTGCTTGACCTTAACAAAGCCGTAGAATGCCGACCCCCAGATAGCTATAAAAGGTAGAACGATAGATAAGCTGAGTACCCGAATTTGTCCGCTACTAAGACCGTAGCGGTTGGCAGATACCTTAGGGTCGATTGGCAAAAAGATGACGCACGCAATGTAAGCGATAATCAGGGCTGCTAGGAGTAGATAATAGCGGTTGAACTTCTTCATTTTAGTCACTTTAGTTCCGTAACCTGCATATTGTTGATTATAGCATCCTCTGTTAACAAGATGCCAAATACAATTATTGAGGCTACCCTTTGCTATACTGATAACTGATAATGGTTGGTCAAAATAAGCTAATTACGGTGGTGGTGCCGCTTTATAACGAAAGCGCTGGTTTGTCGTCGTTTCATACCAAAGTTATGAAAACCTTAGAAGCTTTAGATAGGCCGTACGAGTTGATTTATTGCAACGATGGTAGTACCGATAATAGTGGTCACCTAATTAGGGAGTGGCGCCGGCTCAACCCGCGGATTCGTCTTATTCAATTTTCGCGTAACTTTGGCAAAGAGAGCGCCTTGAGTGCCGGTATTGCCCATGCCAAAGGCGCTGGCATTTTAATGATTGACAGTGACGGCCAACACCCACCGGAGCTTATCCCACAGTTTATTAGTGCCTGGGAAAAAGGCGCCCGTGTGGTGGTTGGTGTGCGCAAAAACAATAAGGGCGAAAGTTTGTTTAAGCGTCTCGGTTCCCGCTTGTTCTATAGCCTGTTCAATAGGCTCCCCGGCCAAAAATTGGTGCCCGGCTCAACTGATTTCCGGCTGATTGATAAAGAAGTCCAAGCCGCGTTTCTGAAGCTCAAAGAGACCGATAGGATTACTCGCGGGTTGATTGATTGGTTGGGGTTTGAACGCCAATATATCTACTTCACGGCCAATCCGCGAGCTGCCGGCACTGCCTCGTACTCACGCCGCAAACTACTCAAGTTGGCGGCCAACAGCTTTGTTTCCCTCTCGCCAACGCCGCTCTATGTCTTTGGCTACCTTGGAGTTTTGATCACGACTTTTGCACTCTTACTCGGCAGTAGCGTTTTTGTTGAGCAACTGCTACTTGGTGATCCGCTTGGCTGGAAGTTCACCGGTACGGCCATGCTCGGGACGCTAATCCTGTTTATGGTCGGCATTATTTTGATGTCCCAAGGCATTTTATCGCTGTATATTTCTCATATTCATAATCAAACCAAGCAGCGCCCACTGTATATTATTGATATGGTTGGCTCAGCTGGTCTTGAGAAGGAAGAAAACTAGCTTGGGCAGTATCTTTAGCATCAACAATTGCTATAATGCTTATGAGGGTTTATTAGCAGAAAAGTTCACACAAAAATTTTAAGATAAATATAGAATGATTAATATGCGTGAGGGTGAGAAGGTTATTTCGGTGCTAGAACACCGCTACGACGGTCGACCAATCAGGAGATTTATTGCTTCTGATCATTTTGCCAAAGTCTATGTGATTACTTCACTGTTTGTACTTTTTGGCAGTGTCTTGATTTGGTCACTACTAGCTGCCCACGTTCATAGCTCTAACTCTGACCAGCTGGTAAATTCTTATTTGTTTGAAAGAGTGGCTACGCTTAAGGGGGCAATGTTGCCAGGTGCCCACACCTTCTTACTTAAGTGGCCGTTGTTTTGGCTGATTAAAACTATCGGTTTGTCGGCATCAACCTTTAGTACTATGACTGCGGCAGTAACGGTTGTAACTGTTGGCGGTCTGGCGTTTCTGCTACATAAAATAGATCACCGACCGCTGGTCTTTGGCACGATGTGCCTGGCCTTGGCCTCTGTGCTTATGCTAGTCCCAGCCCAGCCATATGCCGGAGCGATCCTGCCGGTTAACATGGCAATGATAACTACCCGTAACCTAGAATACCTGGTATTTATTGCGGCTCTAGGCTTTGTGGTTCACGCTCGGGCCCTGCGCAGTAAGAAGTTTGCAGTTGCGGTTGGGCTACTAACCGTTCTACTAGCCAGCGATAAGCTGTTTCTAACAATCAGCTTTGGTGGAGCGCTACTGGCGCTGGTCTGTTACACGCTGGCTCAACGCTGGCGCTTAGCAAATATCGCAGCGCGCTGGCTGGCTGCTACTACTGCCGCCGCGGTTTTAGCTACCGGGCTATTGTGGGCAGTAGACGCTCTTAATATCACTCATATTGTTAACAGCACGGGCAGCGGACCTTATGGGTTAGTCCAGAGCGGCAAAAGCCTGGCGCTAGGTTGTTACTACGCTATTACTGGTCTGTTGACTAACTTTGGCGCCAACCCGGCGGCAGTTGCTACAACCGTTAGAGAAATGCCAAGACAGGCCGTAAGAAGCCTAATCGGGATTGGTGGGCTAGCTTATTTAATCAACCTAGGCGTCTTAATTGTTGGTCTACTTGCTGCTTTGGGTGTTATGGGCGCTAGCTTTAAAAAATCACACAACGGCGTCGACCACGACAGCTTGAGCCTGCTTGCAATACTTCTGCTGTGGGCAACAATCGCCGCGGCCGGTGCCTTTGCGGTTACGAATCATGATTACGTGGTGGACGCTCGCTACCTAACTATTAGCGTCTTTGCGGTGTTCACTGCCCTGGCGGTTGTCTTAAGGAATAAAAGACTGCGCTCGGAATTTTTGATACTCACGGGAGCGGTGTTAATTGTTGGCAATATCTTTGGGCTAGCAGCTAGCTTACAAGCTCATAATGATTCATTGACGGCCCAAAGCAATATAGACGGCCGTAACTTATTAGTAGCCCAAGCCCTTAGCTATCACTCAGTAAGTGTCCTAGTTGGCGATTATTGGCGAGTCGTGCCCACAAAATTAGTCAGCTCCAAGCCTTTAAATATTATGCCGCTGTCTGATTGCACAACACCGCGCAGTATTTTGAGTAGTAGTGAGTGGCAGCCAAACCTTGGCAACCAAAGTTTTGCCTACCTGTTGTCGCTTGATAAAGGACTGACCGACTTTCCAACGTGCAGCCTGCAGCAGGTCGTTACTAAATACGGTCGGCCGAACACTAGCCTAGTCATTGAAGGTAGTGTGACATCACCAAAAGAAGTGCTGCTGTTTTATGACCACGGTACTAATGCCAGCGCGCCAGCGACCACTCGCCCAGAGGGTCCAGCGACGGTTGTGCCGGTTGCGCCAGAAGACTTGCCCTACACCACGTGCTCAGTCCCGACAATTATGAACTTTGTCGCCCACCAAGATGATGATCTACTGTTTATGAACCCAGACACACTAAATGCCATTAAAGCCGGTCATTGCGTGCGCACCGTCTTTATAACAGCCGGTGACGCCGGCTTTGATAAGTTTTATTGGGTTAGCCGCCAGCAAGGCTCAGAAGCTGCCTATTCTAAAATGCTGGGCAGCAATGAGGCCTGGGTACAGCGGATTGTCCGGTTGGGCGACAATGAGTTTATTACCATTGCCAATCCGCGCGGCAACTCTAAAATTTCGCTGATCTTTTTCAACTTGCCTGATGGTAACCAAAAAGGCGAAGGTTTTAAAGCCTACCATAATGAAAATATTGAAAAGCTGGAGTCTGGTGCTATAAAAAAACTAAATGCTATTTACGGCGAGTCAACATATACAAACGATCAACTTATCGAAGCCCTGACAACTTTAATGCATACCTACCAGCCGACAGAAATCCGGTCGCAAAGCACTATCCCCGGCAAGGAGATCGCTGATCATTACGATCACAATGCCGTCGGGCGTTACGTCCAAAAAGCCGCGGAGCGATACGACATGCAGCAATTTGAAAACGTTATTAAAGTGCCAGTTAAATTTTACCTAGGCTACCCAGCTAGGGCCCTGCCAGAGAATGTTTCAGGACCTACCCTAGATGATAAACGCGATATTTTCTTTGCCTACGGCAAGTTTGACGCTGGGGTCTGTCATAACCGCGAGGAATGTGCACACACACCAACCTATGACAATTACCTAAAACGCCAGTACCAAGTCGCCCAATAAACGTCCTGGTTTCTATAATTGGTACAATGTAGTTAATCATTAATAAGAGGGGAAGCTATGTCAAATATCACACCGTTCATCTGGTTCAAGGATAACGCTGAAGCGGCCATGAACTTTTATGTCTCAACCTTCAAAGATTCTAGGATAAACCATATTGAGCGCTATGCCGGCGACCAAGGTATCCCGGGTGAAAAGGAACTAAAAGGTAAAGTTTTAACTGGCGAATTTGAAATTATGGGCCAGCCGTTTATGTGTTTAGACGGTGGCCCCGTGTTTGAACTTACTAGCGGTATCTCGTTTGTGGTAGAGTTTGAAACCCAAGCCGAGTTAGACGCCGTTTGGGAGAAGCTTCTAAGCGGTGGCAAGCCTCAGCAATGCGGCTGGATAACAGACAAATTTGGTGTAACTTGGCAAATATGTCCAAAATCGCTAGGCCAAATGATGGACGACCCCGCGACCACACCCGAGCAAAAGAAGGCTCTAATGAAAGCCATGATGCCAATGATTAAGCTGGATGGCCCAGCGCTCGAAGCCGCATTTAAAGCGACCAAAAAGTAACCGTCTAGTTTTTTAGGATTTTGGCTGCAGAATAGAAAAACGATTGCCTTCGGTGTCTTGGACAGAAATCCACAGGCCAACACCAGGAATCATTTGTGGCTCCATGGTGCGCTTGCCGTTTTGGTCCATTGTACCCAAATTCTTACCGCCGGCATCGATGACAGCCTGAAGTGAGGCCTTTACGTCGTCGACCGACACTACTACTGATGGTGCTTGGCTCGTAGGGTCGTCGGTTTTTTGGTAAAAGCCACCATTAATCGCGCCCTTAGTCTGCACCATGCCATCTTTGCTAGTCTCAGTGGTGTGAGCGACTACATAGTTACCCATTTCTGGACCAAAAGACTCGGTTTTCCAGCCAAAAACTGTTTCATAAAATTTAACCATGCGCTCTTTATCTTTATAACCCATCTCAAAATGCACAACTGGACTCATTTTAGCCATAATTCAACCCTCCTAATTTAGCTTTTTAAGTAAACTAATTATACCTTACAAAATTCTGGCTGGGACGGTAGGATTCGAACCTACGAATGCCAGTACCAAAAACTGGTGCCTTACCACTTGGCGACGTCCCATCGCCCATAACTGAGACAAACCTACGGTTTTTCTCGTCGCGCCGGGCTTGGAATGAATCCAAGTCTCGGGCTGCTCTTTTCCCTTTAGAAAAAGTTATGGAACAGATTAGATTTTACCTTGAAACGTCGATTATCCCAAGACCTGAGATATACTTATGGTTATGCGGATTATTGACCCGGCCAGATACCAAAAGCGGCCATACGGAGCTAGAAAACATTTTAGAATAAAGCTTTTTGCACTTGTGTTAGTTATTGGCGTGCTTGTTTCTAGCAGCTTGCTGGCAGTCCCGCCTTATTTAGATTCAATTGACGCCAAGCAGCTGCCCTTAAGTACACCGGCAAGCCAAGCCGTTAGTATCCCATGGCCGGCTTATGGGGAAGAAGCTCTAGGAGCCACCGGCTTTGATGTTTTGGCAACTAAAGGCCCGCAAAATAAGATGCCAACAGCTAGCGTTGCCAAAATTATTACCGCCTTGGCGGTACTAAAGGCTCACCCACTCAAAGTTGGCGAGCAAGGACCGGCTATAACCATTAACGAGGATGACGTAGCTTCTTATCATGAATATGCCGCTCAGGGCGGTTCTGTGGTACCAGTTAACTTTAATGAGCAGATTAGTGAGTACCAGGCTTTACAGGCGTTATTGTTACCATCGGCTAACAATATGGCCTTCACTCTAGCCCGTTGGAGTTTCAATAATGTCCCGTCTTACGTTGACTTTGCTAACCAGATGCTAACAAGTTTGGCTATTTCCAATACACATATAGCTGATGAAAGCGGCTTTTCTGCCAGCACGGTCAGTACAGCCCATGACTTAGTGTTAGTTGGTCAGCTAGCTTTAGCCAATCCAGTTCTGGCAGAGATTGTGGCCCAAACTAAAGCCACGGTGCCAGTAGCCGGAGAGGTAAAAAACGTTAATTGGCTACTGGGCCAGGACGGCATTAATGGCATTAAAACCGGTAATACAAATGAAGCCGGTGGCTGTTATCTCTTTTCCGCCCCTTACGTAGGTGCCTTAGGCCAAAAAACGACGATTATTGGCGCAATCTTAGGCGCTCCGGACCTAAACACGGCTATTCGTGATTCACGGGCGCTATTGGCTGCGGCTCGGGCTAGCTTTGCTAGCACGACTATTGTTAAGAAGGGCCAAGCTCTCGGCACTTATACGACGCTGTGGGGTATTAAGTATGAAGCGGTAGCTAGGGATGCTCTGAACCTTTTATCCTGGAAGGATGTGCCGTTAACCAGCAAAATCACACTTCAGCCAATTGAAGTACCAACTGCCAAGGATGCCCCAGTTGGCCAAGTTAGCGTGTCGGCCGGCTCGGCTACAGTCAGCGTTCAAGCTGTGCTTAAAACTAAGGCTGAGCCACCAAACTTTCTATGGCGTCTAAAGCATCGTTTCTCTAAAGACTAAAAAACTCCTCTAACGTTTGCCCAGAGCTATGTATTTGCTCCGCCAATTCTTTGCCAACATAGCGTAAATGCCAGGGTTCATTGCGGTAGCCAGTTATATCCGACTTGTCAGCCGGGTAGCGCAAAACAAAACCGTATTTATAAGCATTGGCGCTGACCCAGGCAGATGATTTAAGGGTGCCAAAGCAGTCCTCGTTACACCCAGGTGCGGCAATATCCACCGCCCAGCCGGTTTGGTGCTCACTGTACCCTGGCTTGGCACTCTCTGTATCGGCTTTAGCTTGGCCAAAGGTTCTAACCTCATTATTATAGACACTTACTTGGGTATTGTAGGAGCGGTAGCCACTTTCGGCTAGCAAACTGTAGCCGGCTGCTTTGCCATCGCTGAGGAGGCTGGTAAAAGCATCAGCCGCCTCTTTGGCCATTACCTGGCCGTTGCCTACGGAAGTTAAATTAGCTGGAGTGTAGTCGATTGGATTTAAGGGTCGCTTTTTATTAACAATCACCCAAATACTGGCCGGGTCAGCAAGCGACTGCGCTGATTTATTAAAACCGTTTTGAGCTTGCTGCTTTTTGGTCTGGTTAACGGCGCCTGGGGCGCTTACCTGACGCTGGTGCCAAAACAGCAAGCCTGCAATAACAATGACTAAAAGTAAAATATAGGTTAATTTCTTCTTCATTTGTATTATTATGACTATAACGATGCCGAAAAGAACACGCAACCTCAACGATTATGTAGTGCCTCTGAATATGAATGGTCTGCAAGGTCGGATGCTAGAGTTGCCAGCTAGCAAACTAAAGACGCGCAAAATCTTATTTATCTATGGCCACCACGCTAGTCTTGAGAGGTTTTTTGGTTTGGCCGAGGCACTTAACGACTATGGCGCAGTCACCATGCCAGATTTGCCAGGCTTTGGCGGTATGGACAGCTTTTACAAAATTGGTGAAAAGCCCAGCCTTAACAACTTGGCGGATTATTTAGCCTCTTTCATAAAACTGCGTTACCGCCGGCAGAGAGTTACAGTAGTTGGTTACTCTTTTGGTTTTACGGTAGTTACACGTATGCTGCAGCGCTATCCGGAGCTGGCTGACAAAGTTGACCTACTAGTCAGTGCGGTCGGCTTTGCCCGCGGTGATGACTTCAAGTTTAGCCCAAGCCGGCGGCTTTATTATCGTTTTATGGCAAAAGTTTTTAGCTATAAACTTCCCTCCCTGATTTTCCGTAACATCGCATTACACCCTTCACTAATACAAGCTTTTTATGCCCGAACGCACAACGCCAAAGCCAAATTCAATGGGCTGAGTGAAGAGGAGCAAAGGCTGGCCATCGATTTTGAAGTCCATCTGTGGCGCATTAACGACGTACGTACTTATATGAACACGACGCTTAGTATGCTTAAACTGGATAACTGCCGCCAAAAGGTTAATTTACCGCTGTGGCACATTGCCGTGAAGGCCGATAACTACTTTGATAATCACTTAGTTGAACAGCATTTAAAAGTAATCTTTAGTGGACTTAGCAAAGCGACCGCTCGCTTAGGCAAACACTCCATGACGGTTATTGCCAGTAAAAAAGAGGCCAAGGTTTTCCTGCCACCCCCACTTTGTAAACTCCTAGCCAAACAACCCTAGTGGTATACTTGTCCCAAGATGAAAGTTGGATTCGTCCTTGATGACAGCCTAGACAAGCCTGATGGCGTCCAGCAATATGTAATTACACTTGGCGAATGGCTGAGAGGCCAGGGCCACGAAGTTCATTACCTAGTTGGCCAAACCCGCCGCCGGGATTTGCCGCACATTCATTCTCTGGCGCGCAACATTAACGTTAAATTCAATAAGAACCGTTTATCTATTCCCCTGCCCGTTAATAAAGTTAAGCTTGGTAAATTCCTAAACCGTGAAAAGTTTGATGTTTTGCATGTTCAAATGCCACACAGTCCAATGTTTGGTGCTCGGGTAGTGCGGTTAGCGCCGCAAGGCACAACTATTGTGGGGACCTTCCATGTTTTGCCGTTCTCGTTCAAAGAACGTTTTGGCACTAGACTGCTCGGGCTGTATCTGCGGCGAAATATTAAACGTTTCAATGTTGTATTAGCAGTCTCGGCGCCGGCGGCGCACTTTGCTCACAAAACTTTTAAGGTCCGGCCGTATGTTTTGCCAAATGTCGTGCGCTTGCATCACTTTGCCGGAGGCAAACGGCTGCGTAAATATGACGATGGCAAAGTTAACATTATGTTCCTAGGTCGTTTAGTAGAACGCAAAGGCTGTATGGAATTACTAGAAGCCTTAGAAAAACTGCACAAAAAGCACTTGCTCATGAACGTGCGTGTTGTGATTGGTGGCAAGGGCCCGCTATTTGGCAAACTAGAGCAGTATGTTAAACAGCACCACTTAGGCACGGTTGTGCACTTTGCCGGCTTTATTAGTGAGGACGATAAGCCAAACTTTCTGGCCAGCGCCCACATTGCGATTTTCCCAAGCCTTGGCGGCGAGGCTTTTGGAATTGTATTAATAGAAGCTATGGCTGCTGGCGCCGAGGTTGTGCTGGCCGGCAAAAACCGCGGCTATGCCTCGGTTATAACTAAAAAAGAACAGCTAATCAGGCCTCAAAACTCTGCTGAGCTAGTTAAGACTCTCAAGCATTACATTTTCAACAGCCCCGCGCGCCGACGGGCTCACAAGTGGCAGCAAGAAGCGGTTCAGGCGTATGATGTTGCAGTCATCGGCAAACAGCTTATACTTATTTATAAAGAGGTATTACAGACAACTAAAAAGTGAGATAATAAAAACATGTTGGGATTATTCAGCCACCATAAAGACAAACAGCTAGAACTAACCGTCTCCAACAAAACCGTCATTAGGGTTTTGGCGTTGGTGATTGGTTCATTTGTATTTCTTCAGGCAGTAAGGACTGCCCGCCATGCCTTAACTTTAATTTTTATCGCTTTCTTTTTGGCACTGGCGCTCAACGGACCTGTGCACTGGCTAGCCGAGCGCTTACCCGGTAAACGCAAAGGCAGCCGATCACTAGCTACTACAATCTCATTTGTCGTTATTATGGGTCTTTTGATTGGTTTTATTGCTAGTATTGTGCCACCACTGGTCAGGCAGACTAACAGTTTTATTAGTGCCGCGCCGGGATTAGTGGAAAACGTTCGTAATCAAGACTCTAATACGGGTAAGTTCATCCGCCGCCATCATTTGGAAGGCCAAGTTGATAAATTTTCTGGCCAGTTGTCAGCCCGGCTTAAGAACCTAGGCGGATCGGCTTTTGGAACCTTGACACGTATTGCCGGTAGCGTCTTTTCTGTACTAACGGTGCTAGTCCTGACTTTTATGATGCTCATAGAAGGCCCCCGCTGGCTGGATCTTATTAAACGGCTGCTGCCGGATAACAAAGAGCGTCATGCTCAAAAACTAGGCCTGGAAATGTACAAAGTAGTCAGGGGTTACATAAATGGCCAAGTGCTGCTGGCTGCTATAGCTTCAGTGATGATCCTTGTCCCTCTGCTTATTTTGCACGTCAGTTATCCTATAGCTCTGATGGTTGTGGTGTTCACCTGTGGACTTATTCCCCTGGTTGGTCACAGTCTGGGTGCGGTAATTGTCTCAACTATTGCTTTGTTCCATTCACCAGTTTCGGCCATCATTATCTTAGCCTACTACATTCTTTACCAACAGATTGAGAACTACGTTCTTCAGCCTAAGATCCAGGCCAATAATACTAACATGTCGCCACTGTTGGTCTTTAGCTCGGTAATTATTGGTGTTAGTTTTAGCGGCTTGCTGGGTGGTCTAGTAGCAATCCCTATTGCCGGTTGTCTTAGAATCCTAGTCTTAGATTACTTTACACGCCATGACGTGCTTGAACCACTCGAAGAAGCCGAGAAGAATACTGCCTAGAGGCGGTACCAAATCTGTCCCTGGTCAGTATCCCGGACTCCGATGCCCTGCTCTTCTAATTCATTTCTTAAATCATCAGACTTTGTGAAATTGCTGTTTTTCCTTGCTGTTTTCCGTTCTTCTAAAAGTTGTTTCTGGTGGTCGTTTATATCTTCGCTAGCAGACAAATTCAATCCGGTAGCTGAGTCCAAGAGCTTAAGCGCTGGAATTATATACTCGCTGACACTTTCATTCAGTTCTTCCTTTGCTTCGTTTAGAAGAAACATAAGCATGGGGCTGTTGAGGTCATTACCTAAGGCTTTGATTAATTGCTGGGGCAATTCATTTTCTACATAATCTACATAATCCGTAGTAATGGCCTGCGAGTCCTGAATACTCTGCCACTTGCGTTCGGCCAAACCTTTATAATCCCTTAGTAAATTCTGTGCTGTTTCTAAATTCTCCCAAGAGAAGTTCGATTGTTTTCGATAGTGCGACTGCAAAACCAATAAACGAAAAGCCAATGGGTCAAAGCCTTTCTCTTTTATATCAGTTAGCGTGTAAAAGTTATTGAGTGATTTGCTCATTTTTTTGCCGTCAACAAGTAAATGTTCATTGTGCACAAAAAATTTGGCGTAGTCCTCGTCTTTGCCGGCCGTGCTTTGGGCGATCTCATTCTCGTGGTGTGGGAAAATCAAGTCAACGCCACCGGTATGGATATCAAACGGCTGCCCTAGCGCTTCCACGCTCATGGCTGAACATTCTATATGCCAACCCGGCCGGCCAAGCAAATTATGGCCATCCAGCTCAAAGTCCCAGGCTGGCTCGTTGTCTTTCTTGGCCTTCCATAAGGCAAAGTCGTGAACAGACTCTTTGTCGTACTCATCATTTTGGATACGCTCGACACTAGTGTTATCAGAAGTAAGTTCCAGTAGCTGACCGTATTTTTTGCCACTAGCTTTGTACTTTTCAATGGAAAAATACACACCATCTTCGGCAATATAAGCAAAGCCATTTTTGTATAGTTCAGCAATTAACGTCTGCATCCGCGGGATGCTTTCAACCGCACTGACAAACTTGATAGCCGAAACATCGTTGCCGATAGCTTTCATGTCATCCAAGAATAATTGTTTATACTCATCAGTTAGTTTTTTTAAGGCTTCTTCTGGTGCTAACTCGGGATATTTCTCTCCGGCGCGTAAGATTATTTTGTCGCTAACGTCAGTAAAATTCATAACGTGCTCTACTTCATATCCTTCAGCTACTAGCGCGCGCCTCAGAGTATCGACATAAACAAAACTACTTAAGTTGCCTATATGCACATGGTCATAAATTGTTGGACCGCAAGAATAAATCCGTACCTTCTTGTTCTCTAGTGGTTTAAAGTCTTCAACTTTGCGGCTAAGGGTGTTATAAAGTTTCATTTGTTTTGCCTGATTCCAGTTTACCAAGAAGTTCGCTGGCGAGCTTAATTGTTTCGGCTTTTACCTGTTCAAAAGGTGTGCCGTCTTGGATTTTAAAGCCGCTGGCGTAGGGGTGACCACCACCGCCAAAGTGCTTAGCCAGGTCGCCGCCAACGGCTTTGCCGTAATTGCAGCGGATTTTAGCGGTCACCTTGCCATCACGATAAACTTTAAAAGCAATCGCAATGTCTGTATTTTCCGTCAGGCGCATATCGTCAATCACTAGCATGGACGGGTTATAAGCGGCGCTATATTTTTCTATTTCTTCCCAAGGGATAGTGATGGTCGCAATCCTGTTATCATCGTGGTACTCCACGCGTTGTAGCAGCCGGCCTTTGTATTCCACTAGTTCAGGACTCTTACGCATCATTTCCCGCCTAGCGTTCTCTAGCTCAGCCAGCTTAACTCCGCTGTCTACTAGTTCAGCGATAATATGGATACTACGGGCTGATGTGCCCTCGCTAATAAGGCCTAGGCTGTCAGACAAAATTGAAACCGCCAGCATTTCCTTAGCTTCATGGTTTAGCTCCCACTTAAGCTCCTTAGCGAGCTCGTAAATAACCTCGCCAGTTGCGACTGCCGGCAGATTAATAACTAGCGAGGCAAAAGGAATGTTTAAATCCACAGCGTGGTGGTCAAGAACAACACAAGGTTTTCCGGCCACCCAGCCTTGCTGACCAGACTTTTCTAATGTTTCAAATAGACTAATCGTGCTGGTGTCTACAATAATACTAAGGTCAAACTTGGCGGGGAGGTCTTTGTTTACTCTGTCCCAGCCTTTTAAGTAGCGCAGGTAAGTTGGCATATCTACGCCGCAGTATAGGTGCGGTTCTTTGCCAAGATCACCTAGAATTTGTTCCAAAGCCAAAGCACTGGCTAGGCTATCGCCATCCGGGTTATCGGCCTGCATGATTACAATGGTTTTAGTACCATCAAGTAGCTTTTTTAGCTCGTCGGACTTCATATTACGGCCGTCCGTCCTTCCAGGGCACGCCCCAGAGTAATTTGGTCAGCGTATTCCAGGTCAACGCCTATTGATAAGCCACGGGCTAAGCGGGTAAGCTTAACTTTTGTATCAGCAAGTTGCTGTTGAATATACAAAGCGGTTGTCTCACCTTCCACGCTAGCGTTTGTGGCCAGAATAATTTCTTTAACGCTATCATCTTTAACGCGTTTAATAAGCTGCCCAATATGCAACTCTTGTGGGCCAACACCATCAATCGGTGAGATCAACCCACCAAGCACGTGGTAAGTACCCTTATAATGCCCGGTCTTTTCTAAGGCCACAATATCAAAAGGCTCGGCAACCACGGCTATGGTTTGTTTGTCTCGCGAGGGGTTGGTATAAAGGTCTGAGTATTTTTTGCCCTTCTCTACTAGCGCAAAAGTTTTTTGGCAGTAATCCACTTTGTCGTGCAAAATCTCCAGACTCTCGGCAATATGTTTAGCTTTGTCATTATCACTGCGTAGCAAATAATAGGCGTAGCGTTCCGCGGTACGCGGTCCTACACCAGGTAATGAGCCCAAAGTCTCAATTACCTTCTCTAATGCCGGCGGCAGAATTTGCATAATTACCTGCTTCTACAATCCAAGGTTACCTAATTGGCTCATAACTGGCTGCATTTTCTCGGCAGCCACTTTTTGACTTTCAGCAATAGCTTCTTTTACAGCGTCTTCAACCCAGCGCTCTAGTTGGCCAATATCTTCCAAGTCAACGGACGCAGGGTCAATTTTAACCCTTTTAAGTTTCTGTTCGCCGGTAATTTCTATGCGCACGGCACCGTCGCCTTGTTCAATAACAATTACTTCTTTTTGTAATTCTTTTTGAAGTTTCTTAACTTTCATTAGTAATTTTGCTTGGTCAAACCGGCTCATTGTAATACCTCTTTTATATACTTATTTTAACAGATTAGACGGAACCTGTATGTTATACACGGCCTGAGTCTCGGGACTGTGCCTCCAGGCGATAAAATAATGGCTGAGCTGATAGTAACAACTGAGGCCGATAGCAGCAGTCAGTAGCGTCACAGCAAGTAGCCTAGCCAGCGGATTACGCGGAAAGACCGTAAACCACTGCTGGAGCATAAAGGCAATTCCGGAGGCGATAGCCACATAGACTAAAGGTTGAAGGATAATAATATTGATGCCGCCAAATATTAACAGAACTGTACTTAGGATCAAAAGGGCCAAAAGCATTTGTATGCGGTCAAGCGCAAAGTTAAATCGCAGTGCATAAAGACCCAAGACAAGCATGACCAGACCAAAGAAGTCTACTAGCGGCGTGCCGGCAATCCAAACTGCCGGATTTGTTGGCCCATGATAGAACAGGTTTAACGGGATATTAAGCAGATTGGTTAGCATAGTATGAACTGTTGGCAGAGGCTGGGGTACACCAAGCAAGGGACGGATAAACTGAGGCTCCAAGATTAAACCAGCTACCAAAGGAGCAAAGCCAATCAAGCCGATTAAAAAGGCGGCTAATTTAGGCTTAATTGGCAAAGTCTTAAGGACCTTAATAATATGTTTAAATTGCCAGATAGCTGCGGCTAAGACAAACCAAATAAGGCCAGGTACATAGCAAATTGCTGGCACTAAACCCGCCACCACAACCACAAGCCAAGGGTGTCTTTCATAGGATCTAAATAACAATCCCGCCCATAAACCGACCAAAATAGCTGTAAATAATATTTGTGGAGAGCCAAAACGAGCGGTATTCAAAAACCAGCTGGATGTGGCATATAGAATAGTCGCTAATACTGCCACACGCGGCGTATACCAATTCTTAACAATCCTATAAAACAGCCAAATACTGGCAGCCCCAAAGATAACACTTGTTAAACGGACTGCTGTTAAACTCTGCAGGGGAGTTTTGAGTAAAAGGTAAGTTAGGCATTTATAGGGCAGAAACAACGGGTTATGCAGTAGGCCATGGAGTGAAGCTGATTGTTGGATGGTAGCTAACTCGCTGGCACTGGCCATACCCTTAGTAATTTTGACAAGTTGGTAACCAAGCAGAGCGACTACGCCAACTGTTGCCAGGATGTAGTTAATAACAATATGCCACTTGCCAAAGAAAAAAGAAGAAAGCTTACCCATAAGTATTAGCACAATTATACAGTTTTAGGTGGCTGTATTACTAGTCCGTAAAGGGTTGCTGGGGCTGACGGGTATCTAGCGAGCGGAAACGCTGTTTCTCACGGTCAAAGTACAGTTCAATTGAGCCAGTTGGCCCGTTACGATGCTTCTTAATGAAGATGTCTGTAACGTTCTTCTTGTCGGTTTCCGGGTTGTAGTACTCTTCCCTATAAATAAAAGCTACGACGTCGGCATCTTGTTCAATTGAGCCAGACTCACGCAAATCAGCCAATTGCGGGTGTGGTGGTGTGCGGCTTTCTACCGAGCGACTTAGCTGGCTAAGCGCAAGTACCGGCACGTTAAGTTCGCGGGCAACACCCTTAAGTCCACGAGAGATTTCTGAAATTTCCTGAACACGGTTGCCATCCCCACCATAGCGTGATCCACCACTCATGAGCTGCAAGTAGTCGACAACAATTAAACCAAGCGGGTGGGTGTGGGCCTCGCGGCGGGCTTTAGTGCGCAGGTCGCTGACCGTAATGCCAGGAGAATCGTCAATATACATTTTGGCCTCGCTAAGTGTGCCCATAGCTTGGCCGATTTTCTCAAAGTCAGCGTCATTTAGGTTTCCGGTTCTTAGTGCCCAGGCGTCAACGCCAGACTCCATAGCCAGCATGCGGTCTACTAACTGCTCTTTGCTCATCTCAAGACTGAACATAAGTACTGGCATAGCGGCTTTAGATGCCACGTTATAGGCAATGTTCAGGGCCAGGGCGGTCTTGCCCATTGATGGCCTGGCGGCTAGCACAATCAAGTCCGAGCGCTGCAGACCAGCCAGAATATGGTCAAGGTCTTTATAACCGGTTGGCACGCCACGGACCTTGCCTTTGTCCTTGTGCAGCTCATCCAAACGTTCAAAACTTTCGCCTAAGATAGTTTCCAGGCTGGCAATGTCTTGTGAGACTTGCTTTTGACTAACTTCAAACAGTCGCGTTTCAGCCTCTTCAATTAATTCTTGCAGGTCGCGACCTTCGTCAAAACCTAGGCCAGAAATATCCTGAGAAGCTTTTATTAGGCGCCGGCGCATAGCCTTGCTGGCAACGATGTCGGCATAGCGCTCCACGTGCGAGGCGGTTGGCACAAAGTTGGTTAGCTCAGTTAAGTAAGCCGAGCCACCAACTATGTCCAACAAGCCATTGCCTTTTAATTGATCGGAAAGCGTCAGGACATCTACTGGGCTGTGGTTTTCATAAAGCTG
This sequence comes from uncultured Candidatus Saccharibacteria bacterium, assembly GCA_964651645.1. Classification (GTDB taxonomy): domain Bacteria; phylum Patescibacteriota; class Saccharimonadia; order Saccharimonadales; family CAZYVW01; genus CAZYVW01. Next base: position 14,181 of record CAZYVW010000002.1, on the reverse strand, counting down.
GGTTACTGCCTCGTAAATTCGCCGGTGTTTCTCATCGTAGAAATCATCGGCGCTGAGATTATCTGCCACCTTAACTATGGCATCCGGATCAATTAGAATTGCACCAAGCAGTGAGGCTTCTGCGTCCACGTTTTGTGGAGGTATATTCGCAGGCTTTTCATCCATAGTCTATCTAGTCTACTACTTCTACGTTACCAAAAATATTGCTAATGGTTTCTATTTCTTTAGCAGGTTTAGACTCTGATTTTGGATAACTAGATTTGTCCAGTACTTGGCAGTCAATGATCAACGGCCGACCAAAAACCTCCCGGACTGTCTTAGCAATCAGATCTTTGTTACTAGCCTCGCTCATCCGCTTTTGGTGGAATGCAAATGCAAAACTCAAAATTAGTTTTTTGTCTTTTTCCTCGGCCTTGGCCATACGCAAAATACCGTAAAGCGTGTTATGTCTGCCCTTCAGGGCTTCTAAAACAGCTTGCCAAGGCTCTTTTTCTGAGCCGGCAACATTCGTACTGACTAAGGTGACCTCTTCTTTCAGTGCAGGCTGTGGAGTAGCTTCAACTTGAGGCTCCGAGATTTTTTGCTCAGTAGGCAGCTCAGCAACTTTTCCTTCTGGGCTGTTATCAAACAGTGCCTGCAACAGAATAATTTCAAGGAGTGATTCGCTGTCTTGGGCAGCTGGCACTTTGAGTAAATCTTCTAGTAACTTTAGTGAAGCGCTGCTTTTGTCAGAACCAGTTTGTATTTGTTGGCGCAGATAAGACCCAAGCTGTTTGGCGACATTGGCAGGGGTAAAGCCGCCGCTGAAAAGGCTGGACAATTGATCTAGTAAATCTGCGGGTGTGCCTTGGCTTACGGTTCTATATAAGGCTTCAATTCGCTCTACCGGCGCAATGCCTAGGAAAGTTTGAACGTCGCTTAAACTAATGTTGTCTTTCGTGCTGCTGGCTTGGTCGAGCAAACTAATGCTGTCTCTAAAGCTGCCGGCACCGTGTTTAACAATTAAATCCAGGGCCGCGTCCTCAATTTTAATCTTTTCTTGTTTGGCAATGTTTTTCAGGTGCTCTACGGCTTTGGTTTCATCAATTGGTTTAAAACTAAAGCGCTGGGTTCGCGAGACGATGGTTTCCGGTAGTTTGTGGGCTTCAGTCGTTGCCAGGATAAATATGGCATGCTCGGGCGGTTCTTCTAAAGTTTTTAACAGTGCGTTAAAAGCCGGTGTGGTTAGCATGTGGACTTCATCAATAATGTAGACCTTGTATTTGGCAGAGGTTGGCGTGACGGCAACTTTGCTGCGCAAATCCCGGATGTCTTCAATGCCACGGTTGCTGGCGGCATCTATTTCAATAATGTCCATGTGGTTGTTTGCTTCGTCGTAAGGCAGACCATTTACTTCGTGAGCCAAAATCCTAGCCACAGAAGTTTTACCAACACCTCGTGGGCCAGTAAATAAATAAGCATGGCTAATCCGACCACTTTTTAGAGCATTACTAAGAGTAGTCGTAATATGCTCCTGCCCAATAATTTCAGACAGACTCTTAGAACGGTATTTGCGGTATAAAGCCTTCCCCATAGTTAGCCTCTATTATACTCGCTTACCTTGCTTCAGGATGTTGTGGTATTGGCTCTAAGTTAACGAAACTATAAGGAGGCCAGTAACTGCCAGTAGCACACCGGCTAGTTTCTTAGACAGTTCCTGACGCTCATTTAAGAAAATATATCCACAGGCAAAAACTACAACCACTGAAAAGGTTGTGACACTGCTTACAAGAGCAAGATTGCTTGCGTAAACGGTTGCTACAAGGAAACCAAATAGTTGTCCAAAGCGCCCAAGGCCCATAATTACTAAATCTTTCCAGCTTTTCTTAATCTCACGCCATTGTCTAACAAGTGTCTTGCCCGATATAAGTAGCAAAATACTCATCTGCATAAGAAAGCCATATTTTATGTAAGCCTCTAATCCGCCCTGCCTAATAGCTTGTCTTGCGACAACTGTGCCAATTCCTAGCAGCAAACCGCAGCACAACGCCAATATATTGCCTCTTGAAAGGTCAAATCTTGCCCGTTTTTTCTTAAGAATTACATAGGTACCGCCAAGTAAGAAGAGTGTGCCAATAACTTGTGGTAAGGTAAGGGTCTCATTTAAAAAAATAAAAGCTAGTCCGATGCTAATTGGCGTATATATTTGGCTTATTAGATTGTAGTTGGCTACGTCTGTTGTGCGCAGGCTAGTAAAGCCTATGGCGCTACTGCCTATTTGGGTTAAAGCAGCGATAAAGCAGCAAAGCCAAAAAGTAAGTGTCAACCCTGTTACATTTTCATGCAAAGATAATGCGTTTGCTGCAATTACGCTCAGCGGCCAAACAAAAAATCCTAAAGTAATTGTCGTTACTACTGGACTTGATAGCTTTGTTATTTTGGCAAATTTTCTGCGCCAAGTCATGTTAATGCCACAGGCGACAAAATAGACAATTAGCGAGAGTATAACTGTTTTAGGCATCTAGCTAATTATGCTTGAGACAAAGGGAAAAGAGAAGAAACTGACCATCCTAAAAAATACTATCTAAGTGACAAAACCAGCAGGCCGATGAAACTGACAATTAAACTAACCCACATCAATAAGTGGTGCTGGCGCTCTTTAAAGAATAAATAAGCGCCCAATACTGTTAAAGGCAATGCAATCGAGGCGATGGCAGAAATGAGTGAGATATTGTTGGAATGAACAAGTGCATAAACGTAAAAAACACCTGTCAGACCGTTGGCCGTGCCCATCACTACAGCCCACTTCAGCTCTTGTTTGGCGAATATTCGCAGCCTGTCGATGGTGGCATCTTTGGAGGCTAGTAAAATCATAGCCAAACATTGTGCCGACCACCCAACCAGAAACGCTCCACCAATATCGACATGGCCCAACACGGCTTTCTCGGTTACTAAACCAACTGCTGAAGCCAAAGAAGCAACTACAGCCAGCATTATGAATTGTTTTGGTGTTTTCTGAAGAATTTGAAGAGCATTACGCTGAGGCGCCCAAATTGCAATCAAGGCAGCTATAAACAGAATTGCACCGCCCATTAACTGATGCGTGGTTAGCCCTTCGCCAAGTACGGTCCACCCAAGAATTATCGCCGCAACGGTAGTAAGTTGTCCGATAGTTTGAAGTGGAGCTACTTTTAATTTGCCAGCAGCCTTAAACCCTGTCGCTCCAGCTACAGCCATGGCGCTGCCTTCAATCAGCAATAGTATGGCTAGCCACCAACTCCAATGTATAAAATGCGGAAAGACGAATAATCCAGCGAACAATCCAACCGGCATGACTCCCAACAGATAAGCAGCGGCCGGGGGAAAGGTTACGGGTGATGATGATTTTTGAGCATAACGGCGCCGGATTAGAGTTGTTGTTACATTAGCGGCCGTGGCTACCGAGATTGCAAGTTGCCAAACCATTTAAGGACTCGCCGTTCTAGAGGGCGGCTTCCAGAGCGGCCCACTCGGCATTGTCGTCTTCTGGAATGTTCACGCTGACTTGGTCACCGGGCTTGGCTTTAAAGTAGGTCACGCTGGCTAGGAGTACGCGGTAGGCCTTCTCACCAACTTTAACGGTATAAGCGCCGTCGGCTTGTTCTAATAACCCAACAACTTGCTTGCGCGGTACAGGACCAATTTGCTTGTACATAAATGCCCCGTCGTCAGCAATTGTTAGTTTCAGAATGTCACCTTGGACTAGTTTAGATTTAGAGGCGTAGTTGGCTGGCACTGGGTAGATTTTGCCATCACTCCCAACCATATTTTGGCCGTCAAAGACACCTTCTATAACTTTGCCTAGATTGTCATCCAGTGCGGCGGTCATAGCGCCTGGTTCTTCCCCAACTAAACTAATTAATAGTTCGCGGGCGGCCGCTAAACTAGTTTCTGCTTCCGTAATCAGCGCTTTTAGGCGCTTAATCTGCTTATCTGCTACGTCTGTCATGAAGTGGGTCTCGCTTCCCCGTGTTTGTTTCCCTAAAGTTCCCCCTCAAAGTACCATGTTTCACCCCTTGAGTCAAAGAGGTAAACAAAACCTGTGGAAAACTAAAACCGCCCACGCGGGGCGGTTAGTAGTGTTAGTTGAATTAATTACTAGCTTAATTCAACAGTTGCGCCAGCTTCTTCAAGAGTTTTCTTGGCAGCTTCAGCGTCTTCTTTTTTGGCTTTTTCTAGGACTGGCTTTGGTGCACCGTCTACGACAGCTTTGGCTTCACCCAAACCTAATCCAGTAATGTCCTTAACAGCCTTAATGACTGCTACTTTTTGAGCACCGGCGTCTTTTAGAACTACGTCGTATTCGCTCTTTTCCTCAGCAGCGGGTGCACCTTCACCCCCAGCGGCAGGTCCGGCAGCAACAGCAACAGCTGCGGCAGCTGGCTCGATACCATGCTCATCCTTAAGGATAGTTTTAAGTTCGTTTACTTCTAGAACAGTTAGTCCAACCAACTGCTCTGCTAATTTCTTTAAATCTGTGGCCATGTTAATGGTTCCTTTCGTTTAAGCGGTCGCTTTGGCTTGAATGGCGTCAAGCAGACCATGTAGATTGCCTGTTAGTCCGCCCAAGACGTCGTTAACAGGTGATATTAATATTGCGACAACCTGAGCTACTAGCTCAGTTTTACTTGGCAAGGTTGCCAGTGATTTAACCTCATCGGCAGTTAGTAATTTGCCGTCCGCCATAATGGCGCCAACAAATTCAATTGATGGGTTAGCTTTGGCAAAATTTGCCAGGCTTTGAGCTGGTGCTACCTCGTCCTCGCTGTTGAAAGCATACAAAAGCATGCCTTCAAAGCTACTAGTGTCAACGTCCTTAAGATTTTCTGTAGTCTCAAGTGCCTTTTTAACAAGACGGTTTTTAACTACTTTGACCTTAGTACCGTTTTCACGGGCTTGCTTGCGCAGCTCCTGCATAGCCTGGACAGTTGTGCCTTGGTACCGCGCAATGACAGTTAGCTTTGAGGACTTCAGCAGTTCGCTAACTTCAGCAACTTGCTCGTTTTTCTTATCTTTGGTTAATGCCATAGATAATTCCTTTGGTCTTTAGTTTGTAGGATTGTCGACCGCAACCTTACCGTTACACCAAACTAAAAGTCCTTGGATTTCTCCAAAGACTTTAATAGAGACAAATAAATTGTTTCTACCTCGGCGACATTATCAAGGCCCTTATTAATAATGGCCCGTCGCTGTCTTTGGTAACGATTGGTTAAATATACTCCGCTCTCTGTTAAATGTCAACTTCAAGCTTGACGGTGAGGAGTATTGGCTGTAGTATCTTACGTTCATGCGTATAGAAGATATCTACAGGGGTTCCCCAACCCCAGACGACAAAGAGCTAGCTTTGCTGGAACGGCTCAGGCGTACTGAGTGTGTTCCTAAACTTAGAGTTCAGGCAAAAGACGATGCTCTTCAGTGTGCCCTAAGAATTGCCGAGTTCTTAATGGATAGAGATGGGCCAGACAAAAAAATAGTAGCCTTATTTATAAGAGGTAATACACTTCATACTCTTATGCATCAGGCATTTCTTAGACAGGTTGGAGTAGAAGAGTTAGTAATACCAGTTGAAGGGAACCCACTAGAAATACGATCTTTTGGTAGCGCAAAACTTGTGGCCGAGGCAAATTACACACCAGAAGGCGTTCCTGCTTATATGGATTATGTAATGCTTCGAGAAGTAGAGCCTGTTTTCCCTGCTACTGACGATTATCATATACCCGCTAGGACTGGTCCAAGCCCTGAAGCTTGAACTGCGTGTAGCGTTCAGCGGCCAAGCGGGTTAGCTCTGGGTCTTCGTCGCGGTTAACGAATTTCATGGCCTCGGCTAGCATTGGGTGAACTTCGGCGACTTTTTCGTGCATTTGTTGAACTAACTTACGGTAGCCAGGGTGACCCTGCGGTGCAGTGCGTAGCTCATGCAAATGAAAAGCTTCGCGGGCATTGTAGGTAACCTTCCAACGCATTTTGTGTCCTAGCAACGTGGCGTATTGGGCTTCCAGATTGTAGCCGGCTGCTTGCATGATGCTATAAAGTTTCAAACTAAGGTCAAAACACTCCTCAAACTGGTCGCTTAACCCGGCTTCATCTACCAGTTCCGGAACTTCAAAGCCAAAGCGCGGCGTCAGTGGCTGCCAAGTCAGGTCATCTACCATGCGGTGGCGTTGAAGGTCGCGGAAGATGCCGTAGTCGCACATGATATCCCAGCTGTAGTGGGCTTTTTCTAGAGCCCGGCCCGGACGATGGCGACGGTTAAGCCGCTCGCCAATGTAGGCCTCAAAGACTTTAAAGCGCCGCTCGTATGGCCACTTTTCTATAGCTTGTTTAATCTCGCTCAGCGACAAATTAGTGTGTTCATAAAGCATTTCCGGCACTAGATCCAATTCATTGCGCGGCCAAACGCTGGTTAGCTTAACGTTGGTGTCGTCCTCGCTGTGTTGTTCCGGCAAATATTCTTCGGCTAGTTTTTGAACGTTTTTATGGGTGGTAGCTTTATAGGCAATCATAGCGCCGCCGCGTTCTGGCTTGTCGGCTCGCTCCAGAAATGTGCCAATAACTTTGCGGCACTCCACTAATAATTTTTGCCCAACTTCCTGGGCTTCTGGCAATTCGTCAGCCTGCAAATGCATAATCAGGCTTTCTAAGGCCTGGCCAGAGTCAAAAATGCCAACTGTGGCTTTGGTAGCCACTGGTAAAACCGGACGGATAGCGTCACAAGCCTGGGCGCGGGTAGCGCCCTTCCAGGCCATATCTCGCTCTTCAAGTGGTACTTTGGATCCAGCCTGGACATAGTCGGTTAGTTTATGAACCATGTCAGAATAAATATCAAAAATCTTGTCCATAATTTCTACGTATTGAGTACTAGTTTTGCCGTCTAAGTCGGCTGGTACGTAGTATTTGTACTTGCCGTGCGCGTCTTTTTGGTCAAAGTAAATGTAGCGTGTAGATTGTTCCAAATAAGAGCCCAGGCGGCCCCATTCCAACTTTTTGGTTAGCAAGTTAGAAGCGCCCTCCACAACTACGTGTTGCCCAACTAATTGTTGTACAGAATCGTCGCCATAAGCTGTAATTACCCGGTGCAGTAGCTGCTTGTCTTTGTCCATAGCAAAGGCAAACTCATCAAGCAAAGTTACACGCATGTCGTCGCCACGCCGGGACAGCCGCGCCATAGCGGCAGCTATAGTTAGTGGTGAAAGCTTGCTCGTAAAGGCGTAGACATTGTCCTCAGTGTTAGTAATTGCCTCGTCCAAAAACTTTTTACCTGCCGCAGTTATACTGACGCCAGCTGGGGTTTTGCTAACGTAGGGGTTTTCAGGCTCTGAGCCGGAATTTTTTGCAGGCATGGCATGCTCCTTGAGATTTTTTGGTGGCAACAGCGGCTCAATTGCCCCCCAAAGTAAGTCGCTGACTGCATCAATCCCCAGTAGTTTATCATTTCTAACGCAGTCCAGCCGCAAAAAATCTTTAGGAAATAATCCGCAGAGGTCGTCATAGACTTCTACGGCCCGTTTCATGTGTTCAATATCGGCTTCGTGCAGGTCGCGCTTTTTATCTGTATAGCTGCGCTCAGCTTTTTGGTCTACTAATTCTTGAGCAATTTCTGCCGGTACACGTAAGACAACACTGCGGTCCGGCCGCGGGATATTGAGCATTTGAAATTCTAAATTGTCTATCCACACAAAGTAGCCACGCCGCTCTTCTGATTTATCAAATTTAGTGCCCTGGTGCGCCATGTTCGAGCCGGTAAAGCGGTTGGCTAGTACAATCTTGCCTTGCTCCAATGCTTGTCTAATCTGCGCAGCGGCTTCGTAGCGGTCCAAAGCGTAAAACAAAGACCCGGTATATGGCCCTACCTCTTCGGCCGTGCCGTATTTACCATTTAAATACTCGCGGACAAAATGGCTGGAAGGCTGGTCGTAACGCGGGAAATCAAATGTTTCAACATTGTAACCTTCAGTTTCTAAACGCTCTTTAAGTATTTTAAACTGAGTGCCTTTGCCAGAGCCGTCTGTGCCTTCAATGACTAAGAACAGTCCTGGTTGCTTAATCACCTTTTAGGCCTTGTATCTTTTTAGGCAAGGCCCGCTTATCTAGGTAGGCCTTGGGCAGCATGTGTTCCGGCCGCCAGTTTTTAATAAGTTGATTAAGGTCCGTGCCGCTCTGGTATTTGCCGCTAAAACCTTTGTTGCGGCCTTGGCCGTAGTTGCCTTCTACTTCACCTGTTTCATGGAACACGGCTTGGCCAATCCGTTCGCCGACCGGCAAGAGTACGATTTCTTCACTATTGAGGTTATAAATTTCCAAAGTTAAGCGATTAATATAGCCTGGGTCTACCCAGCCAGCATCAAAACATACTGCAATGCCATTGCGTCCCCAGCTGCTGCGCGATTTTAGCTCATAGGCGCCGGGCGGTTTAATTCCAAAAAATTCATGGGTATGGGCTAAGATTCGTTCGCCGGGGCGGAGCGGAATTACCGGATGATTGGCTGGGATACCTTTTAGTGGCTTCATGCCGTTTTCTTTGCACCACACCGCGTGCGGTACAGCTTTTAGTGCTCCTTCAAAGTAGCGTTTGACGTCTTGTTCATCAAACGGGTTGTAAACTGGGTGGCCCTTGGAACGTTCCGTACGGTAGTAATAATAGCCAAGGGTGACATCTAGGCTGGCATGAGCCACATGCTTAGGGTTAAAGGGTGTACAGACAATATGACCCTCTTTAAGCGCCTGACGAATCTGCGTGTTGCTATAAACTCCCAAAATAACACCTCTTTCCGTAAACTCATTCTACGGTAATAAAATGTATACAACAATACAGGCAGGCACAAATTACAACTATAGTGCTTGGATTTGCTTCATAATGGCATTATGAACGGTGTCAATATCTGGGGTGGCATTAATTATGGTTACTTTGAATTGTTGTTTACCGGCTTCATAACCTGCTTGGACCTTCTCGTGGTAGTTATCACTTTTTGATTCAAAGTAGTCAAGCTTGGCTTTGGAGTCGTGCAGACGCTTCTTGGAGATTTCCCAAGGAGCGGTTAGTAAGAACATTATGTCAGGCTGCCAATCGTCTATTACTTCCTGGACGGCCCTCATACCATAGTCCATATCAAGTCCACTGCCAAAAACTTGATAAGCTAAGAAAGCCAAAGGCCCTCTGTCTATCAAAATGTAGTCGTAGTCACCTCTTTTTTTATCCAATTCGTCACTGATTGCCAGCTCCATGCCCCAAACAATGTGTAAATCTGTTTTAGGTGGGCGCTCAGTATGTGAAAGAAAAGCCTCGCGCAAAACCTCACCAATAGGTGTACCCCCCGGTGTGCGAGTGGTATATACCTTATGGCCAAGTTTTTCTAAGGCTTCTTTGGCCAGAGCGAGTTGAGTGCTCTTGCCTGTTCCGTCAGGGCCATCGAAGCAGATTATTCTTGCGCTCATTTAGCTATAGCTTAGAACTAAATTTCTGTTGCAGCAACTTTAATACTTGGTCCCATAGAAGTTGTGGCAAAAATGCTCAGTACGTAATTGCTTTTAAGTGAGGCTGGTTTGTTGGCTTTAACGCTGCCAAGTACGGCCTGGGCGTTTTGCAGCAGTTTTTCACCACCAAAGCTAACCTTGCCAATGCCGCAGTGAATTATGCCAGTGCTATCTATTCTGTATTCCATGCGGCCGGCTTTGGCCTCTTTAACGGCTTTAACCACGTCTTTAGTAACGGTGCCGCTTTTAGGGTTGGGCATTAGGCCCTTTGGACCTAGTAAACGAGCATATTTACCTAATTTGGCCATCTGTGTAGGCGTAGAAATTAGTACGTCAAAATCAATCTTTTCCTTATCTAGTTGAGCCAGGAAATCTTCGTTGCCAGCAATATCGGCACCAGTTGCCTTGGCTTTGGCAGCGTCGTCGGCTTCGGCAAATACGGCAATCCGGACTATTTTGCCTGTGCCGGCTGGCAAAGCTACGGTGTCGCGCAGGTTTTGGTCTGCCTGCTTAGGATCAACTCCAAGTCTGATATGTAGTTCAACTGTAGCGTCAAACTTAACTGGGCTGGTCTTTGCGGCCAAGTCCATTGCATCTTTTAGGCTGTATAGTTTGTCCTTTTCAACTAATTTGGCACTTGCTTGGAGTTTTTTGCCTTGGCGTTCTATGCGAGGCCTAGCGGGCTTTACAGCTTTTTTAGGTTTGTCGTCAGTCTTTTCCGTATCATCAGAAGCTTTGCGCTCCTCTTTGGCGACTTTTTCTTCTTTCTCAGCAACAGCTTTAGCGCTGCGCTTACCAGCCTTAGCGGTAGCTTTTACTTCCTTAGTTTCAGTAGCTTCAACAGTTTCAGGCACAGCTTCAACAATCAGCTCTGCCTCCTCTACCTTTTTAATAACCTTCTTTGGAGCCTTTGGCTCTTTCTTTTCTGTCATATCTATCCTTTCGTGGTGCTAACGGCTTTTTACAGCCTCCCACAAATTAATTATTGATTAAGATTTCGTCCAAGTGCCGTTTTCAGTCCAAACGCAAGTTCAAACTCTCTTATCGCTCCGTCTATGTCTACGCCTCGGGCTTTAAACTCCTCTTCACTAGTCCGACCTGTAGCTAAATCAAGCCTCATTGCCAAACTACCTATACCTATTCCCCTGTCTGTGTCTGGATGAACTTCTGCTTGGACTATCGCAAAATCCCGGACAAAGTCTACTGTCTCTCGGTCAAGCATTAAGCCCGACTCAGTTAGCTCAACTACAGCAAGCATATCCCCTAGGGTGTAACGCTCCATGGCATCAGTGTAAGCCTCATAACTAAAGCTAATTACTCCATTTGTGGTTTCTGCGTCTATGTGACCCATGATTTTTATTATCCTTCGACTTCTACACCCATGCTGCGGGCTGTACCGGCGACCATCTTTTTAACAGCAGGGATGTCGTCGGTGTTCATGTCACCAGCTTTGGTCTCTGCAATCTCTGTTAAGGCACTGTCTGATAGTTTCTTAGTGACCTTTTCAGTGTTGGGCTTGCCGGAACCCTTTTGAATTCCTAGCTTTTCACGAATTAGGTCGTCTGTAGGTGTTCCAACAACGCGCCAAGTCATTGACCGATCTTCATAAATAGCAATGTGCACTGTTACGTTCTTGCCCATTAGGTCTTTAGTCTGCTCATTGAATGGATTAATAAAATCCATCATATTAACACCGTATTGGCCTAGAGTAGAACCAACAGGTGGCGCCGCGCTGGCTTGGCCGCCGCGTATTTTCAATTTCAAATTAGCTGTAACTTTCTTTGCCATAAACTCTTTCTACATTCTAGCCGCTGAAGCTTGCGGCCACAGTGCGTAACTAAATTATTCTACAGTATCCGACCCCTGTTGTCCAGTTGGTTCTGCAGCGAATATCTCAACCAGAGTCTGGGACATATCAATTAAGCTGAGCTCACCCCTCTCAATTGTGCATACATTCGGGCGGGCAATAGTCGCGATTTGTTGATGAGTATCAACAATCAACGAGGGCGTAGCGCCACAGTCGCTGCATTGCAAATTGCACTCAATTCTCCCGCTTGTAGGAACTACGAAATCGGGTATCAAACTGGTTATCTTAGAGGCGACAAAGATTCGTTCCTCCTGGGTAAGACTTATTTTTTCATAGAGATCATTTAACATTAGCTCAAGCATGCTTATGGCTTTTTGGCCATTGCTCAGTCCTGTACACAGTTCACCCATGGTATTAAACTCGCTTTACCTGCAATGAATCGAGTTCTACAGGAGTTTCGCGGCCGAACATATTAACTAAGACTTTTAGTTTGCCCTTGGCAGCGTCAATCTCGTTAATTGAACCGTCAAAGCCTTTGAATGGTCCGTCAATGATGTTTACAACTTCACCAATATTAAAGTCAATCTTGTGCTTAGGTTCTTCACGGCCCATGCGCTTCATGATTTTCTCAATCTCTTCTTCTTCCACTGGGGTTGGTTCGGAACCACTACCAACAAAGCCTGTAACTGAAGGCGTATTGCGGACAATGTACCAGGCGTCTTCAGATAACTTCATTTCTACCAGTACATAACCTTGGAAAATGCGCTTTTCTACTACCTTGCGCTTGCCGTTCTTAACTTCTATCATTTTTTCTTTAGGTACTAATACCTGAAAGATTTTATCTGCCATATCTAGTGAATCCGCACGTTGGCGAATACTCTCGGCTACTTTTTCTTCATAACCACTGTAAGTGTGGATGGCGTACCATTGCTTGGTTGTGTCATAACGTTTTGTCATTACTTGATTAATACCTTTCTAAATATTTTATCTAGTCCGTAATCTGCTGAGGCCACCACAACGGCAAACACGACTGCAAACATAAAGACAGCAAGTGTCAGTTTGCTGGTTTCTTTGCGGCCTGGCCACTCTACTTGGCGGAGTTCCTGCCAGCTGCTTTTGAAATAACTGGCAAAGAAAATGGTTCCCAGGACTTTGCCTAAGAAACGACCAGGTGGAGTCCTGAATGGAATAGCCAGGATGTTAAGAACTGCCTTGACGGCTTTGCCGAGGGTTCTAACCGGCCAGCTAACCGTGTTGGCAGTTTGGCGTAAGCGCTTGGGCTTATTGCCGTCAGCAGCCGCACGGCCAGTGCGCTCGCGAACGGTTTCCGTCTTGGTTGTGTCAATCCTTACCATTTATTACTCTCGCTATTAAAAAAACTACCGTGATGGTAGTTCTCGTCTCTGTCAATATAGCATAAGTTGCGGATTGTGTGAAGAGTTAGTTTTAGTCCGTAGTTTCAGGGCGTTCGCCGGCCGGCATAACCGCTGGTTTGTAATCTTTCAACTGCTTACGCAAATCCTTATACTCTGGCAAGACAGACGCCAAAGTTTCCCAAAAAGCTTTCTGGTGATGCATTTGCTTAGTGTGAGTCAACTCGTGCAAGATTACATAATCTATTAACTTATCCGGCATCTGCATCAGAAAAAAGTTAAACGTAATGTTGCCCTTGCTATCACAACTCCCCCAACGCCGTTTTAATTGTCGGACACTAATGCTTCTAACCTTAAAGTTATGTGTTTCAGCCAGTGCTCGAGTTCTTAACGGCAAACTAATTTCTGCTTCCTTGCGCAAGGCCCGGTGAGCGGCCTTTCTGGCTGAAGCTTGTACTTTGGAGTCGTCGGCAACTAATTGTGGTGGAAACTCGACCAAAATCGTGCGGCCAAGAGTCTGCGAGCTTATTTCAGCAACGTCAGCCGTCCGAACTAACCTTAGTATGTGATCACTGCCAACTGGCATTCCATCTGTTAGTAATGAATCACTTGTCGGGCGGTGCTTTAATATCCATTCTCGCTTATCACTGACAAAACTTAGCGCTTCGCGGTAAGGCACCCAAAGTGGCAAAGAAACTCTGATGTTATTTTCGACGGTAAAACTAAGGCGGATACTACGCATACCGCGCTTTTTGTAGAAATGTACGGGCCCCAAGCCTTCAACATTAAGTATTTTTACTGGCATCAACAACTATTATAACTTTTATCTAATAGTTATATTTCGGCGGGCCATGTCAACGCGGCCTGTAGGCTGATTTGGGACCAAATTAACCATCCCCGGCTTAATCACATTGCTAGACGCACTGTCCCCGTCAATTAAGCCCATTTCATAGAATTTCTTAACAATGGCGCTGCGCTGAGTGTTAAAGGTGTGTTTGCCACTAATGACCATGTAGTCTTCATTTTTAGGGTTTTGCATGTTTGCCCTAAATGAGTCAAAGCCAGTGCGATCCATATTGTTTTTGTATTTATCGTCAAGCCGGCGCCGGTCGCGGTTAGCAATCCGTCCAAAGGCGCTCTCAATGTCTATCTGCAGCCAAATAAGCACCGGTTCTGCCTTGGATTTGCGAGCCATGTCGCGAAGTGCTCGGCGTTGGCCAAAACGGACGGCATTGGCATCAAAAATAACACTGACGTTAGAGTGCAAAAACTCCTCGGTCATATACTCCATCAGGTGGTTTATAACTACATTTTCTTGCTTGTCATAACGAGGGTTTTCAAACAGCTCATAACGGATGCGGTCGCCTTGAACGTGGGCGGCACCGAGCGCCTCAGCCAGTTGGCGAGCAAAGTGAGTTTTGCCTGCTCCGGGATAACCATAAAGCATAACAAGGACTGGTTTACGCAAAGCAATTCTACTCATAGGGTGTATATATGTATATCAGTTATTTG
>CAZYVW010000001.1:0-34958 GCA_964651645.1 uncultured Candidatus Saccharibacteria bacterium | reverse complement strand
GCCATTGCCGGGACGGAATACGGCCGCGTCTGTCCGGCCATCGCCGTTGTAATCACCAGGCACTGGAATATCCGTGGACGCGCCGTAAGGGAAATCTCCGACGCCGCGGATACGCCAACTGCCATCGACTGGCCGGTAAACAGCAACATCTGCCCGACCGTCGCCGTTGTAATCACCAGGCACTGGAATATCACCGCTTTGGCCGTGACTAAAGTCACCAACACCGCGGATATGCCAAGTACCGTCGCTCGGCCTATAGACGGCCGCATCTGTCACGCCATCGCCATTGTAATCAGCCGGCACTGGGATATCACCGCTATTGCCGTAAGTGTAGTCGCCGACACCGCGGATATGCCAAGTACCGTCACTCGGCCGGTAGACGGCCACTTCTGTCATGCCGTAACCGCTATAATCGCCTGGTACTGGGATATCACCGCTGTTGCCGTAGCTGGCATCGCCATTAGCCCTTACGTGCCAACAACCAATACTCGGGCTATAAACTGCAATGTCAGTGACGCCATCACCATTGTAATCGCCGACTTTCTTAGAATGCGCGCCTTTGGGTCCGGGTGAAGGCAGTGACCAAAGCACACAGCCGTTGATAGTCGATCCAAACCAACCTTCAAAGGTATTCACAAAACTTTGGTTACCGCCAATGCTGGGAATGTAATAATAACGAGCCGCCGTGGCGCCGTTGGTCATGGTCAATGTCTGCCCATTGACTACATAGGTTCCGTCATAATAATCGTTGGAGCCACCGGCTACTCGCTGGCGATTGCCTTGAGTCATTGGTCCGCCATATGTAATGTTTTCATCCCCCGGATCATGGCCAGGATAACCAGTTAATAGGCCATAAGCCCGTTCTTGCCCAAAACGCTCCAACCAGGTTCCTGATAAGAGCTGTAAGCTGAAGCCTTCATACGTGGCGTCGCAGTTGCCGGCGTCGCACTGGTTGCTCATAGCAATCGGGACACAGCCGCCAGCAAATGGGCAGGCTGTGGTGCAAGTATGTGAGCCGCCATTGTGCCAAAGGTCACAAGTGTAAGTACTAGATGAGTCGGGGGTAGTGAGGTGGCAGCCAGCTGAACCGGTTACCACAGCTTGTTCATACTGGAGCGTAGCCAATATAACTTGTGGATTGACGTGATAGATTTGCGCAGTATGGTATATGGCAGTCCCGGCAGTAACATTTCCACCAAAGGTATAGCCGTGGTTGACGTTTCCTGAAGCTGCTGACCAGCCAGTAGGGTCTGGCGTCGTAAAGCCATGATTGGTGCTCAAACAACTTGAAGGGAATGAATTCAGGAACGCGTCAATCTGGCCGGCATTCATGGTGTTGATATTTTCATAGGTGTAATCGTCAATCACGTTATTAGGGTTAAAGGCAGCTTGGGTAGCCTTATTTTGGATAAACAGCCCGCCAACAATAATCACTAGGTAGAAAAAAATAACTGCCAAAATGCGAAAAGACTTTTTCATTACTGGACGACCAGACTAATTTGATCCACGGTACTTTTAGTTTGATTGCCCAAAGAGGCATAGGCTGTTACCGTCCACTTGCCCGAGGTCAAACCGGCTGCTTTAACGTCCCATCTCCAGGTAGTTGAGCCAGAACTGTCAGTTGTTTGAACTGGTAGTTTTTTGGTTATATTGCTTTGGGTAAATGCAATGTAACAAGTTGCTCCCGGCGTGGTTGTGCAATATGAGACTTCAGAGTCAGCTGGGTGCGACGAATCCTGGCCATGGTTGCTGACAAACGTTCCGTATGGCTCAACCAAAGTCGCATTAGGATTAGTAGCAGGTGTTGGGCTAACCGATTTAGTGCTTGGCGCTGGGCTTGCAGGGCTAGGCGAAGGTGTGCTGTTGGTGGTAGTAGAAGGAGTTGTAGTAGGGGTCGATGTGCTTGGACTAGTCGCCGCAGTGCTGGTGGGGATGGTGGCTACTATCTTCTTAATGTGACTATGCCAGTACCAGAGGCTAGCTACAACCACGATAACAAGCAGGCCCAAAAGCAATCGGCTTTTGGCAGACAGACGTCGAAACTTGGGGAACTTAAATGCCATGCGTATATAGTACCAAGAACTGCCAGCTTATAGGTATGAAATAACTAGCTTAGGGGAAGTACAGACACTAGTTGTCGGCTAGCCAAGAAGGTCTATCCAGCGCAATCTTGTAGATTAGCCAGCCAGAGCTAAAAATAATTGCTGTCATAACTGACAGCCTGGCTAGGTCGCCAGCGTTAAGCCAACTGCTAACCTTAAACCCATAGCTGTATGTCGCAAAAAAGACCAGCTGGGCGCAGTTGGCTACAAAGGCTGCAAATAGCCAAGCCTTGTTTTTTAGCTGGGCCAGGTAGTAAATGGCTAAGCCGCTTAAGACAACAACTACGCCTTCGGCAAAATGCAGCGCACCTAGGCCCTTTGGCCAACCAATAACCAACGTCTCTAAAATTACCGGTGCGACAACCATTGCCCATAAAGCGGCGTTACGGAATTTTTTAAGGGCTCCTAATACGGCTGGGATAATCAAGCCAATCCCAATTGACCCTGGGATAGAGAACAACCCAAAGGCCCACAGCCGCCGGCCAAGCTCTTGCCCGCCTTCAGAAGTCAGTAGCTCGTAAGGGCTGCCCAAGTAAACCATGTTATCAACCCGGATTTTTAACAGCCTGAGCGGGGAGGTGTGCGCGAAGTCGCGCATGACCTGCGGGCCGTTTTGGGGAATTCCACCGGTAGAAAACGGGTAATAAATAAAAGTACTAGGCTTGTTATATACCAAACTGGCTGTTAGTAACCACGGCAGAGCAAACACCGCCGCAATACCAGCAAACACCGCCGTTTCTTTAAAGCGTTTGTTGTAAAGCAGGTAAAGGGCGCTGGCGCCAATGTAAAGTATCGCTAAATCATGTGCCAAGTAGGCCACACCAGCTGCCACGCCTGCTAGCATCGTATAGCGGAACTTATTTTCTAGCAGGAGCAGCCAAGACAATAGGATAAAGAAGGCCACCAGCGACTTAGGCCAGCTAAAGAAGGCGTTGTACAAGAAGTACTGGCTAGAAACCAAAAACAGGCAAGTCAAGGCCGCTGTTTTATTGTTAAACAATCTGCGCAGTAAAAAGAAGGCCGGCAAAATAAACATGGTGTTTAAAATATTGGCGATAATTTGAAACTTCATATAAGTATGTGCCGGGTCGGCCCCGTCGGCGGCCCACGGATGGTCTAGCGGCGGCACATCGCCGAGCATCGTCAAGTAGTTAGCCGTTACAGCGCCCATCAGCGGCGTGCGCTGGAAAAAGAACACCCCCCATTCATAAATAAAATCAGCTTTGCCCGGGTCAGCGCGATGAATCATAAACTGGGCCTGGCGGTAAGGCACGTAGTTATCGTTGGCTTGAGTCTGGGCGACATTTAGGACTTTGACGTTAGGTACTTGGTAGTTACGTCCGGCCTGAACTTGCGGATCTGGCACAAATTTATAAGGCGCGCTAAAGCTTAGCCCGATAAAACTAGAAGCAAACAAAGAGATCATCACAAAACAAGCCAGCGGCAAGCGCTGTTTCAGCAATTCTTGGAGATAACGCTGTTGAATAAAGATTACGGCGCTGGCTGTTAGAGTCACCCAAGAGATAATTTGTGAAACCTCTGGACTTAGCTTTAAAACGTAACTACCAATTGCCAATAACCCGAAAAAGACAATCGAAATTAGATAAGCAAAACACAACTCTATGCCAGGATTCCTATATAGCAGCCTAGTTTTTTTAAGTAATACATAGCCTGGCAACAGAAGCGAGATATGGATAAAGCAGAAATACAAAATGCTCAATAACATTATTTATGCCTTGGCTGGACGATAGCTACCATTTGGTGATGCCCCTCACCAGTTCTAAAAAATTCCAAGACTCTAAAGCCAACAAAATCCAACATTTCTATGAACTCGGCTTGTCCGTACTGTTTGGTATGAAACATCGGCTCGGGGTTGCCTTTAAAGCGGCGCTTGGCCCGAGGAATATCAATAAATTTCTGGAAACGGGTCCACGGGCGAATGTTCATGGCAGGCCACTCGGCATCATCGGGCGTGGAGATTACGGAAATATGGGAGTAGCTCTGCATCCACTTTAATAGTGGTAGTGGCGACCACAGCAGATGTTCAATAGTTTCTATGCAGTAGGCAACGTCAAACATCGCTTGGTCATCCGGCAGCCGCCAATGAGCGCTGTCAATATCGGCTTGGTGGAATGTGACATTCTTTGGAGTTTTGGCTGGCAAGAATGATTCATGATCCACGCAGAAAACTTGGTCAAAAAACGGCGCCAAGGCTAGCTCTAATGCCCCCTGGAAACTACCAATGCCAATTAATTTGTGAGCTTCTTTGGGGATATAGTCCATAGATCGCTCTAGGATGTCTTTGTTCCAGCTGTACTGCAGTGCCGCGTAGTCTTTGTCCTCGCCGCCGTTTTGCGTGGCCATTTGGTCTGTGTATTTTTTTAGGTTTTCTAGAGCTTTAGCCTTATCTAGCTTTAGTTTCTTTGACATTGTGCGGCGACTCCCTTTAGGCAATATTATTTTACGTATACAATACCATAAATTTAATTCCTGGCTTGCTATAGAGATATGCGGCGTTTATAATCTGCGGATACATGGCTGGCAAATCTAACAAAGTTTTAATTACCGGCGGCGCTGGCTTTATTGGCCTGTATCTTTCGCGTCTTCACGTTGAGCAGGGTGATGAAGTCCTGATGATAGATAATTTCTTCCGTGGCAAAGACGACCCAGACCTAAAAGAACTACTAAAAGCCAAGAACGTTAAGTTAATGGAAATTGACCTAACTAGCCCAGAAGGCTGGAACAAAATTAAAGGCAACTTTGACTACGTTTATCATTTAGCGGCCGTTAACGGCACCGACCTGTTTTATAAAATCCCCCATGAAGTTTTACGGATTAACCTGCTGGCTTCAATTTATGGCCTGGAATGGGCTAGAACCAAGAACCCCAAGGGCAAAAACCTGTTTACTTCGTCTAACGAGGCTTACGCCGGCGCCCTAGAAGCTTTTAACCAGCTGCCAATTCCAACACCCGAAGATGTACCATTAGTTATTTCCGATGTTAAAAATCCGCGCTGGACGTATGCGGCTACCAAAGCCATTGGCGAGCAACTGTTTATTCACTACGGTACTAGCTACAAAATGCGTAATGTCATTGTCCGGCCGCACAACTTTTATGGTCCGCGGGCCGGCTTTAACCACGTTATTCCGCAGTTTATTGAGCGGATCGTTAAGAAAACTGATCCCTTCCCAATTTACGGCGCCGATGATACGCGCTCGTTCTGCTATATCCAAGACGCCGTAGAAGCCATGCGCCTAGTTATGATTTCCAATAAGACCGATGGTGAAATCTACCACATTGGTACCACCGAGGAAACGGTTATTAAAGACCTTGCCGAAACACTGTTTAAAATTAGTAAGTGGCATCCTAAGAAACTTGATATTCAAAAATCACCAGAAGGATCCGTTAAGCGCCGCCTGGCTGATGTTTCTAAAATCAAAAACGCTGTTGGCTGGGAAGCCAACACTACCCTAGAACAAGGTTTAACTAAAACCTACGACTGGTACAAAGACCGCTACACTAGCTAGGGCGCTACTTTAGGTGTGGGACCAAGAACTTGATGCCTAAGAAGCCAAGTTTTTTACTAAGAAAATCGCCAATATTCCATGGCAGAATCAAACCGTGCGTCACAACCTTGTTATCAATGTCTTTGTCGTGTTTGATCGGCAGGTGCGAGCCTGGGGTAAACTTGCCGACTTTTAATGGCGAAGCGTCAGTCACGTATTCCAGTAGTGTGCTGTCAATGCCGCAGTAGTTAAGTAGGGTGTTGCCTTTAGTTGCTGCGCCAATGCCAATAACTACACCACCTTTGGCTTTAATTTGGTAAAGCTCTTTCATAAGATCCATTTTGAATTTCACAGTGCGCTCCATGAAGGCTTCGTAAGTTTTTGGTTTAAAGTAGCCCTTTTTGGCCTCGTCTCTAATCATTTTAGCTACGGCCGGGCTTTCTGGTAACTGGCGGCTTAAGTAAAAGCGCATCGAGTCACTCATGTAATCATTAAGCTCCACATGGCTAATTTTAAAGCCATACTTGCCCCAGAATTTTTTAAGCGACGTTACAAAGAAATAAGAGGCGTGCTCTAAATAAATCGTGTCAAAAGAGGTTTCATCGATCAGCTTGCCGGCGTAAGGCGTTTCTATAGCAATCATGCCGTCTGGAGTTAGTAAGTCGATTGCATCCTTGGCAAAAGACGCTTGGTCTTCAATGTGGTTATAAACATTAGTCCCGGTAATCAACTTGGCCTTGGAGGTTTCCTTAATTTGCTTAATGGCTTTGGAGTTAAAAAATTCTTCAAAAGTTTTAACACCGTTTTTTCTAGCTAGTACGGCAATGTTGTGCGAAGGCTCAATACCGATTACGCTGCAGCCAGAATGTTCACGGAACTTAGATAAAAAAGTGCCAACATTGGAGCCAACATCTACTACCAAATCGTCTTTAGTAACGCCAACGAGCTTGATGGCCTCTTGGGCAAATTCGTCAAAGTGGTTTATTGAAACTTGTGAGTTAGAAGAATCGTAGCTGTATTCGTTTTCCTGGTAACGGGCTTTAGCTGGCACAATGTAGCCGTTCATTAAATGGCCGCAGTCTTTGCAGGCCACAACAAATAATGGATAGCGGGTTTCCGGTCCATCCAGCTGAGGAGCCTTAAGGAAAGTATCGGCCAGTGGGTGAAAGCCCAGATCAATAACTTTATAAAGCTTCTTACTTTTACATAAAAAACATTCTTTAACGATCACAACGGGATGATTATAACAATCAGGGGTTGATTAAACAAAAGCGATTTATAAGGTGTCCAGCTTGGCCATATCTTCCGGCGTGAGTTGCAACTCCAGTGAGCGCAGGTTTTGGTCAATAAAGGTCTCATCAATTGCCATTGGTACGGTTAATGTGCCTTTGGCGACTAACCAGGCCAGGGCTACCTGCGAAGGTGTGGCAGAATGGGCCGCGGCGATCTGCTTAACGGTTTCGTTTTCTAAAACTTTGCCTTGTTCCAATGGACGGTAGGCAATTATCTGAATGTCGTGCTCTTTGCAAAAGGCTTGCATGGCATCATCAACCTCTTGTTTATGTAGCAGGTTGTAGTAAAGCTGATTAGCAGCCACCGGGTGTTTAGATAGCTTCATAGCTTCTTGTAGCTGCTCTAAGTTAAAATTACTAACTCCAAACTGGCGGACAACGCCCCTATCAATCAACTCATCAATTTGTGGGATGGCCTCGCGCCAAGGAAAATCGTCCCACGGTTTGTGGATATAGAGCAGGTCAATATAATCGGTGCCAAGCTTCTTAAGCATTTCGCTCGCGGCTTCCTGGACTTTGCCGGTCGCTACGTTGGTTTCCCAAACTTTATCGCCAATGAAGAGGTCTTTGCGCTCTAAACCTTTGATAGCTTTGCCAATAAACTCATCGGTATAGCCGCCGCCGTAAATTTGGCCAGAATCTATGTGGTTTTGGCCCTTTTGTACGGAGTAGCGTAAACCCTCAATACCTTCTGCTTCATGCTCGGTTGTCTTTTCCCAAGTGCCAACAATTCCCCAAGTGCCAATGCCAATCGGATTAAGTGGTTTGCCGGAAGCTGTAGTTAATTTCATCTGCTTATAATACCAGCCCAAGGAACTTATCATTCATAAAAGACGGCCGTCCACCAGTCGGCTAACTGGCTCATATACTTGCCAACTGTTTGGTGTTCTGGGCTCAAACGGAAGCGTTCAATTGCTGCTTCTGACTCAAATATTCCTTCTTCAATAATAATTTGACCCTTACGGGTATCAAGCGATTCTTTAACCAGCCAATTCCTAACATCAGGGCTCTCTCCCAAAGCCATTAACTTCTGCAGAATGTCTTTCTTTGTCTGCTCGCTAACATCGTCATGAAGCTTAATTATAACAACGCGTCTAACTAGTTTATTTTCCATAACTCTAAGAATACTCTTGATGCTACAATTCTAAAGATGTTTTTAAAACAGATGTGGGATAAAAGAGCTCAGTTACGTTTAGCACAGACTCTGATTTTTGCTCCAATTGTTGTTGCCGGGCTGCTAATTATCTTCAAAACGGTTAATACACCGAACTTAGACCAGTGGGAACTAGTGCCAATGTTCCAGCATTTGCGTGCTGGGCATTTTATCTGGCACGACGTTTGGCAGCAGCACAATGAACACCGTATATTAATCCCAAACATTATATTGCTGGCTTCAGCGTTTTTGACACATTGGAATGTGATAGTTGAATGCTTTATTAGCCTGGCAGCCGCTAGTGCGTCTTTTTGGCTGCTATTAAAACTACTTAAAAATACAGCTAAAGATCTAGAGCAAACCCTGCCAATTTTTCTGCCAGCGTTACTAAGTCTAATCTGGTTTTCGCCGGTGCAAGTTGAGAATTGGTTGTGGGGCTGGCAGCTGGAATGGTTCCTAAATGTCTTTGGCGCAGTAATTGTAGCTTATGCGCTAAGCCGACCCAAAGACTCAACGCAGAAGCAACTTGGGCTAATAATAGTCGGTGGTCTGCTGGCTCAGTTCTCGCTGGGTAACGGCACCTTGCTCTGGCCGTTAGTAGTTATAGCCTTGGTTTATCGGCGGCTTAGTCCGGCAAAATATTTGCCAGCAGTTGCTATAGGCGGGCTGGCCACGACCGCATACTTTTGGCACTACACCACAGCAACTTACGTCTCTAAAACCCTGATTTTTAAGGAGCCCGTTATTTTTATAAAGTACGTACTTATATATCTAGGTCGGCCGCTGACTTTCTTGCGCACCGGGGCGCTGGTTACGGGCGCTTTTTTGCTGATTACTTTTATAGGCCTAAACACTTTTTTGTTCTTACGCCGTAAACAAACATTCAACAAGCTGCTGCCTTTTACTGCGCTGGGGACATACGCTCTGGGCAGTTCGGTGATTACAGCAATTTCCAGGATGGGTCTGGGGCTGAGCCAAGCCTATAGCAGCCGTTATACAACTATTTCCATGTTGCTGCCAATAAGTTTAATTGTTGCTTTCGGCTTTGTGGGTCAAGATATCCTAAAACCGTTAAGCACTGGGTTTAGAAACCTGTTATGGTCCGGAGCAATAGCCGGGACAACACTGCTGCTATTTAGCAACGCCGCCTGGGGAATCCACAGTGCAGCCGGCCACAAACGCGAGCTAGAAAACATAAAGCAGTGCAGCCACTTAGCCGCGCCACCGGAGAGCTGCCTGTTATTGACTTACCCTAATTCAACAGTGGTTAAGGCACGGCTTGAGTACTTAAAACAAATCCGTTGGGGCGGATATTAAACAGGTCGCCAGCAACTTGAAATAGTAGCATGTTTATGTTATTGTCTGGCATATGAGCGGAGTTGAATCTGACAAAGCGTTAGCTAACGCTATTGCTAAAAAAGGAATTAATGACAAAGACGGGCTTTTGACTGAGCCGGCGTATGAGCTTGTAGTCCGAAACCTGCCGCTAATATGTGTGGACTTTCTACCAGTTGACTACACCAGGCGCCAACCAAGACTTGGCATTATAACTAGAGCCACCGGGCCAGAAGCCGGAAAGCCAGCCATGCTGGGCGGCCGAATAAAAAAAGACGAAGGTATTGCTGATGCAATACACCGCCACCTATTTAACGACTTAAGAGTAGAAACTTTTAACTTCCATGGTGGCAATGCTGCGGATCGGCCTGTCCATGTAGCAGAGTATGCCCACCGCGATCATGCCGAAGGTGGCTATGATCCTAGCAAGCATGCAATCGCTCTAACTTACCTTATTAATATATATGGCGGCTCGCTTTCCCCCCAGAATGAAGCGGCCGACTTCCGCTGGATTGGCCTAGACGAAATACCAGAAGTCTCTGCTTACAATCATCACTTGGCTATGCAAAAGGCTGCTGATTTCCTGCAGGGGATGTCATTGTGAGCATAACGGAGACAGTGTAATATTATAAAAACAACAAATAAGTTTAGGAGTTTACATGGCTGAAGTCAGTAGAGGCATTGATATTTGCATAGTTGGTGGCTGTGGACACGTTGGTTTGCCCCTAGGTATGGCTTTTGCCGACCAAGGGAAACAGGTGGTACTTTATGATTTAAATAAAAAAGCCGTTGATAAAGTTAATAAGGCTGAGATGCCCTTTAAAGAAAACGACGCCGACCAGCTATTAAAAAAAGTTATTAAGAGTAAGACCCTAAAAGCCTCAGCTGATAAAAGCGTAATTAATAAAGCCAAAACTGTAATAATGGTTATTGGTACGCCGGTAGACGAACACCTTAACCCTAAGATTTCCGGAATTATTGAAGCCGTAGCCCAAATTAAAAACCAGCTCCGCGACGATCAGTTACTGATTATGCGCAGCACGCTGTTTCCTGGCGTAACTGACAAGGTTTACGAATACCTGCAAAAAGAGGGCAAAAAGACGCTAGTAGCCTTCTGTCCGGAACGGATTGCTGAGGGGCACGCTCTTAAGGAACTTTATGAATTGCCGCAGCAAGTTGGAGGCTGCACGGAAGAAGCTACCAAGGCAGCCAGCGAAGTCTTCAAAGTCTTAGCTAAAAAAATAATCGTTACTAAACCCATGGAAGCCGAGTTGGCAAAATTATTTACCAACACCTGGCGCTATATTAACTTTGCTATTTCCAACCAGTTCTTCATGATTGCCAACAGTCATGACCTAGACTTTTACAAGATCTATAACGCCATGACAGAAGACTATCCGCGGCTTAAATCTTTTGCTAAAGCTGGCCTAGCCGCTGGCCCATGTTTGTTTAAGGACACCATGCAACTTTCGGCTTTTAGTGAGAACAACTTTTTCCTTGGACACTCGGCCATGCTAGTCAACGAAGGCCTGCCAGACTACATCGTTGAGAAAATGAGCAAGCGCTATGACCTTACCCGTCGCACCGTTGCAATCTTAGGCATGGCCTTTAAGGGTGATAATGATGACCCGCGCGAAAGCCTTTCCTACAAGCTAAAGAAGCGCTTAGAATTTGAGGCCAAAGAAGTCCTCTGCCACGACCCATTCATTAAAGATCCACGGTTTGTTTCGCTGGACGAAATTCGTCAACGCGCCGACACAATTGTGCTGGCTACGCCGCACAGCATTTATGCAGAAGACAATTGGGGCGGCAAGGAACTGGTAGACATTTGGAACTTCTACGGCAAGGGCGGCATAATTTAATGTCCGCCTTGGGTGGATCTAGCAAACCCAAGCTACATATCGTAACGCCGGTTTACAATGAAGGCGATAACTTTCCAAGCCTGTACGAAGCCGTTAAAAAAGACATTAAAATTCCCCACGAGTTAATTGTGGTTTATGACTTTGACGAGGACACCACAGTGCCGGTTGCCAAAAAATACGCCGCTAAAGACAAAACTATAAGACTGCACAAAAACAACATTGGGCGTGGGCCAATGAACGCTTTAAAAAGTGGCTTTGCGGCTATCAAAGAACCCGGACCAGTACTGGTTATTATGGCTGATTTATCTGATGACCTAACGATGGTTGGAGCCATGTACAAAGAGTATTTAAACGGAGCATCAGTTGTTTGCGCTAGTCGTTACATGAAGGGCGGCAAAGAAATTGGTGGGCCGCTAATCAAGCGCACGCTTTCACGCGTGGCTGGGAATTCACTGTACTATCTCCGCCGTTTCCCAATCCATGACGCTACTAATAATTTCCGTCTTTACGACAAAAAGCTGCTTGATTCAATCAAGATTGAAAGTACCGGTGGCTTTGAAGTTGCCCTAGAAATTACCGTTAAAGCTTTTCGTAAGCGTCTAAAAATTGTAGAACTGCCTACTACTTGGCAAGACCGCATGACAGGCGAGTCCAAGTTCAACCTTCGCAAATGGCTGCCAATGTACTTGCATTGGTTCTTATATGCCTTTCATCCGCGTGATTCTAAGACGGTCTAACTTCTAGGCTCCAAACGCTTCTTGGCAAGGTTTCTGCACACCTGTAGTATTAGTGGTAACGCTAATGACTAAACTATCTGATTTTTATTTGCATCCGGCAAAAGTATTTCTTGTCCTGGCTCTATTTTTTGGTTTGATTTTTTTATTCCTGACTCCACCGTATCAAGTTTCAGACGAAGACAATCATTTTTATAGAGCCTATCAACTTTCTGAGCTAGGGATTGTTGGCCACAAAAATCAGCTTGGGGCAGGCGGCACATTGCCTAGAAGTCTATTGGAAACAAAAAACTCCTTTGATTACCTTGCTCAAGAAAAAACCCACAAGCTAAACTTTAATCTGGTTAGAACCGGACTGACCAGGCCGCTGGAGCGCCAAGACAAAACGCCGATTAATTTTCCTAACACTGTGCTTTATCCGCCGGTGCCATATATTCCGGCGGCGTTTGGCATTGCAGTATTAAGACAGTTTGATGCACCACCCTTGGTGCTGATGTACACAGCCAGACTTCTGACTTTTATTGCCTGGCTACTGCTAACCTACATGGCTATTAAAATTACGCCAAAAGGCAAATGGGTCTTTTGCGTCTTGGCATTGATGCCGATGTCGCTTTTTACTGGCGCGTCGCTATCGGCAGACGCCCTAACTAACGGTCTATCGTTTCTGGCTGTAGCACTATTTTTCCGCTACGCCATGACAAAAGATCTGCTTACAAGGAGGGACTATCTTATACTTCTTGGCACATCCGCAGGATTGATGCTTTCTAAATCCCCCTATTTTATACTGGCTCTTCTGTATCTGTTGTTACCTAGGGCTAAGTTTAAATCGCTTAAAAACTACTATTTGTTTGCTGGAAGCTTA
This sequence comes from uncultured Candidatus Saccharibacteria bacterium, assembly GCA_964651645.1. Lineage (GTDB taxonomy): Bacteria > Patescibacteriota > Saccharimonadia > Saccharimonadales > CAZYVW01 > CAZYVW01. Next base: position 22,112 of record CAZYVW010000001.1, on the reverse strand, counting down.
GCTCTAGGAATGTTATTAATGTTTGTTGTTTGGGGGCATGTTACAAAAGGGCTATACACCAACTACCGTGTAACTTATGACCTGGTAAACGGCCAGCTGATACATGCGCATCAGCAGGCGTCGTTTATTTTGCATAAACCTTTAAGCTACTTAGCGGCAATCTACAACAGCTACTTCACGGGCGTGGGCGATGCCAGAATAATGGGCTACGTTGGCATGCTGGGTTGGCTGACGTTCTTGCCACTATGGTTTGTGATTTTTAATTTTGGGCTGATTGCTACTGCCTTGGGCTGGATGCCTGACGACGAACAAAAAAATCTAGTAAAGCTTAAAAATTGGCAAAAACTGTTGATTGCTAGTGTCGGCGTTGTTACTATCCTGGCTTTCACAACTCTGGCCTACCTAACTTACACGCCAGTAGGCAAATCAATAGTTGACGGCATCCAAGGGCGCTATTTTATTCCGATTTCAGTTTTGCTGGTGGCCTTTTTTGGCTTCAAATCCAAGGCCAAAACGCCAGAGTATCAGAAACTCTGCAAATTGATGACACTTGGTATGGCATTAATGCTAGTATCCTCTGTTGTGGTGATAGTCCTGCGCTACTACGTTCACTCGGGGCCGCGAACCCTTTGATTTATTCTTTGGCTTCCGTTTTTTTATTGAAGATGACGTTTTTATAGATAAAATACGTCCAGCTTGTCTGGATCAAAACGGCCAGTACTGTAGCAACAGCATAGTTGATGAAGTGTGTCCCCAAATTGATAAACAACTCATTAAATAACAAGTTAAAACTGAGTAAAGCAGCATAAGGCAAAATATGTTGTTTTAGGCTTTTAGCTTCAGATGCACTAAAAGTCCATCGGCGATTAGCCGTAAAATTGAAGATAACTGATGTTGAATAAGCTATAAAAGTTGCCAGCGGTAGCCAAACATCCAAGATTCCATGCAAGAATACTTGCACCCCAAAAAGAATAACAAATGAAGTCCCACCGACAAAAAGGTAGCGCACCAAGTTATGTCTATACAAATAGTTCGCGTAGTTTTTAAGCTTTTCCATGATTGTCTATAAAAGGCCGCGTAATGTTTTAATCATGGGACTGATTGTACCATTTAAAGCAATTCTTGCTCCAAGGGTATTGAAATAATCGTCTTAAAGTGTCGTTATTAGTATATACTAGTGTATAAGATATGCATGATTCTAATTCGTACGACACCATTATTATTGGGGGTGGCTTTTTTGGCCTGACGATTGCTCAATATTGCCACGACAATCTCAAACAAAAACGAGTGCTGGTACTCGAAAAAGAATCTGACTTTATGCGGCGAGCTTCATATAATAATCAGGCTCGGGTGCATGGTGGCTACCACTATCCTCGGAGTTTACTGACAGCTTTACGCTCTCAAGTAAATTTTGACCGGTTTGTGAGCGACAATAGTAAAGCCATTGTTAATGACTTCGATGCCTACTACGCTATTGCCCGTAACTTCTCCAAAGTAACCGCCAAGCAGTTTAAATTATTTTGCGAAAGAATCAATGCTCCAATCGGCTCCGCTCCCCAATTTATCAAAGATAAGTTTAACGATCGTCTTATTGAAGACGTCTTTAAAGTTAAAGAGTACGTGTTTGACGCTGATATTCTCAAGAAAACTCTAACGGATAAACTTACAAGCAACGGCGTAACTTTAAAATCCAGTGAGGTAGTTCACCGCGTAGTCAAACATCCGGACGGAGTGTCTGTTGAGTGTGAAAGCGGCAAGCGCTACCATGCCAAGAACGTTTTTAACTGCACCTACTCAATGATTAATAAAATAAACCTGCAGTCTGGTCTTCCCAAAATACCGCTTAAACACGAGCTGACAGAAATGTGTCTAATCTCTCTGCCCAAGGGGCTGGCTAACACTTCGGTAACAGTAATGTGCGGTCCGTTTTTTTCATTCATGCCATTTCCTGCACGAGGGCTACATACTCTCTCCCACGTTAGCTACACGCCGCACCACGATTGGCAGGATGATGACAAAGATTACCAGGACGGCCATAAATTATTAGCCGAAGAAGCAAGGCCAGCTAATCATTTTCAACAGATGTACAAGGATGCCATCCGCTACATACCAGAGTTAAAAGACGCTAAATATGTAGATTCACTTTGGGAGATCAAAACGGTACTACCGCAAAGCGAAAATGACGATAGTCGTCCGATCTTATTTAAAAAAGATCATGGCCTCAAAGGCTATACCTGTATTATGGGAGGGAAACTTGATAACATTTACGATGTGCTTAGAGAGATAGAGCTAATTTATGAATAAACGTCGAGCAGTTAAGCTGGAAGATATTTTTGTGTCGGTAGTTTTTATTCCCGATGCGGACAGCCAAAAACTGCATACTGATCTAGAAAAGCTCGGTCAAACTATGCGCGACCATTACAGCAACTATGAAATTATCCTGGTTGAAAATAAAATCAGTCCCGCAAACTTGGCCCGCATCACAGAACTTTTAAAAACTATTGCCTGTGTTCGAGTCATACGGCTGTCGCGGGATTACCCAAAAGACATCTGCGTCTACGTTGGTCTGGAAGCGGCTATTGGTGACATTGTAGTTGTCCGTACGTCTAATGATCCTATCAACCTAATCCCCAAACTTGCCGCTAAAGTCCAAAAGGCCGAGCTGGTGTTTGGGCTTAGTACCCAGAAAATTCGCTCAGGACTGACCAATAATTACGGGGCCAAGTTATTTTATTGGTATAACAAAAAATTCTTAGGGATCTCTATTCCCGTAAATAGCACTTACTTTATAGCCTTTAGCCGCAAGGCGGTTAATGCCTTGACCCGCAGCAATCGATCAGCCAAGCATATCCGATATTTGGCACGGCAAATTGGCTACGAAGCCGAGGATTTTCCATATAAGCCTATTGATAAGTACAAACGTGAGAAAAAACACCTCTACCAATTGTTTATGTCGGCAATTGAACTGGCCACCAATTACTCCAAACATCCTTTGCGTTTTCTGGCCTGGCTCGGCTTTTTGGGTTCGTTCCTGAACCTAGGTTACGCTGGCTACGTTATAGGCGTTCGGTTGGTCAAAAATAATGTGGCCGAAGGCTGGACGACACTTTCTTTGCAGTCGGCCTTAATGTTTTTCTTGCTTTTTGCAATCCTGGCTGTGCTGTGTGAATATATCGGGAAAATTTTAGAAGAAACCTGGCATGAGCCGCAATACTACATTTTGGACGAGCTAAACAGCAAGGTACGGGTGGCCGATGCCACCAGAAGGAACATAGCACGCTAACCATGACTGATTATTTAAAAACAATTCGTAAGGCACACCCTGCTTGGCAATTCCCGGACTTTACGCTAAAGGAGCTGGCGCCCAAGAAACACAAATATTGTGTCTGCGTTTTTGTTATCAATGAAGGCCAGAAAGTTCAGAAACAGTTAAAGCTCATGAAAAAATATGCTGGCCAAGTAGATATTATAGTTGCTGACGGTGGTAGTACCGATGGCTCGCTGGAAACTAATTTTTTGAAGTCCGTCCAGGTAACAGCCTTACTTACTAAAACTGGCCCGGGCAAACTAAGCGCCCAAATGCGTATGGCTTTTGCTTACGTATTACATAAAGGCTATGCCGGCGTAGTCGTTATAGACGGCAACAACAAAGACGACGTTTCCGCTATACCAGATTTCATTAAATTGTTAGACAAGGGCTATGACCACATTCAGGGCTCAAGATTTATTAAGGGTGGACATGCCATTAATACCCCACTGGAGCGTCTGCTGGCTGTGCGCTTAGTACACTCACCGCTGATTAGTCTTGCTGCTCGCCATAGACACACCGATACCACCAATGGTTTTCGGGCCTATAGTGCCAAGTTATTGGCTGATCCCCAAGTTGCAGTTTTCCGCGATATTTTTATGACCTACGAACTTCACTATCATCTGGCCATTGAAGCAGCGCGCCTGAAAAAATTTAAACTTACAGAAACCCCGGTTACCCGCGAGTATCCAAAAAAAGGTAAAACACCAACCAAGATTAGCCCGATTAAAGGCAACGCTCACGTAATGGGAGTGCTTCTAAAAGCCATACGCGGCAAATATAGAGCGCAGTAGTTTATTTTTCTAGCAAAACTGCGCTGCCAACGTTAACTTGCTTGGTGTAGTTGAGCTTAATCCACGAATCAACTTCTGGGGCTCTATCAGACATCAAGTAGCCATCAGACTTATCCCACGGGTTACCAACAAAGTAGACTATAATTTTTGGCGGCCGGGTTTTTAAATCGTTTAGTAGTTGTGATGTCAGCGCGGGTGGGTCGGCAAACCAGGGGATGTAAAATTTTGAAGAGTTTTGGCGGCCGCTGGTGTAGTAGTAAATTGGCTGCTGGGTGAAGACAAAAATCGGGTCATCAGCTTTAGTATTTTGGCGTATGTAATCTGACGTTTGAATTACATCCCCGGGCAGCCAGCTGCGATCTGTAGTGCCCGGAAGCTGCAGATACTTACTAATAGAATTGGCGTTAGTATTGGCAAGTGCCAGAGCTCTTTCAGACGAAATAGTCTGAACTGGATAAAATAACAATACGACCAACAAAACCACAGGCCAGAGCAGCTGAAGATTAGTTTCACGAAATTCCTGGTAGGCCACAGCTGACAAGTAAAAAGCAGACAAAAACAAGAGGGGCGTGGAATAGGCAACATGGTCAAGATCGGGCCGGCCATAACCAACTCGCAAAAAGAGCAATGCGGCGATATATATAATTGCACCAAGCAGAACACTTGGGTTTAGGGCTTTGTATTTTGTGTATTGATGTTTAGCTAAAACAAACAACATAATTGCACCCAGGGCAGCAATGAAAAGCGGTAGCCAGACAACATAGGTACTGAGCCCAAGAGGCTTCAAAGGCTGGCCAAATAAGTAGCCTTCGTACTTTGGGATTGTAATAAAGCTAAGTTTTAAAAATTCAATGTATTGAGTACCACCTAGCAAAACTAGGCCAAAGATTTGTGCTAGCAGAGCCCCGCTGGCTACGTAAACTGCGGGCAGAAATCTCTTTAGACTAATACGCCAATCAAAACGCAGACCGTTAGCTACCGGCTGGAACAAAACTAAGGCGCCAGCGGTCAGTACGGCGGCAAGCGTTGCAACAAAGGCTCTGTCGATACTGTAAAAATAGGTCGCCGAAGACAAAAAGCCAATCAGCAATAATAAATTACGTGTAGTTTTGGCCTTGTGCTTATGAAGTAATAAACTAGCAATTAATAGAATTGTTCCCCAGACAAAAATATCTCTCACGTAATAGAAGACTGAATAATAGGAAAGCAGAAACCACAGGGAAGTTACCAAGAAAACAAGCGTTGACTTAGAAAGCTTAGATATTAGGAAAAAAAACAGAAACGCACTGACCACTTCTAAAGTTGTAATAACAAAGAAAAACGAACCAATTCCGCCATTAGGATTTGTACCGGGCAAATGGAGTGCCAGGTGAGGAAGCACCACATCTTCACCCGCGCCGTGTTGCATAAATATGTCGGTATATAACCCCTTGCCCTTGCCAAAATCAAGTGCCGGGGATAACTGTTCGCCGTGGTGGAAGGTATCTATATTGCTCTTAAAACTCTCAACTTTTGGCAATAGAAATCCAGCAAACAGGCCAAAAACTAATAGCACAATCACGGTTAATCTAAAAACTCGGTCATTGGCTGAGAGTTTTTTTAAGCCCAGGTAAGCCGCCAGCCCAAAAACTACCAAAAGAATGATTCTAAGGTAATTCTCCTCAGGATTGTAGCCGTTCGACAGGTATAGGTTGGATATTCCTGCAGGCGCGCCCCCTGGCAGATGAACTGCCACAGTTGATCCGATATAGCCAATCATAAGTGAAAAGAATGCTAAAGTAGCCTCAAAAAAATACCCTGATAAGATGGCACCGCTAAACTTCTCTTTCATTAATGTAAGAATATCACGATTTGGCTGTAACTTTGGCCACCCTGCCTCAAGACATTGTTTTTATCAGTAAAATATGGTATTATTTACATCTTAAAGGAACTGCACCATGGTCGAGTATGACTTCGAAAACACGGGTTTAGTGGGCATTGCTTCTAGTCTTTATGATGATCTTGAGTCGGTCCGTTACAAGGCTACTCTTCAAACAGCTGAAGCTTATCAAGAAAGACATATCCCACTGGTGATTGTCGATGCATCTCCATTGCCTGAAGTCACTGATGCCTTGCAAGAACGAGGTGCCGTAGTTCTAAAAGCACCACGACCTGGACGGGCGACTCAGTATATTGATGGCACGAAATTTGCAATTCAAAACGGTGCTGCTAGAGTTGTTTGCCACGAACCGGAGAAAATTGGGATGGTTACTTTCGCGGAGCCAATTATCGAAGCCCTTAAAACTAACGATGCTGTAGTTATAGGACGGACTGAAGGAGCAATTGGATCTTTGCCGTCGACGATGGCTAAAACTGAACAGTTGGCAGGCTGGCTGATGCAAAAATTTCTTGATTTTCCAGCTGACGCTCTTTCCGGAGGACGTGCCTATACTGAAAGAGGGGCTCAGTACTTATTAAATTATGATGTTGAAGAAGACGGTAACAACAACTGGCTGTTCTTGCATCTGCCTATTTTAGCCGCACGCGAGGCCGGATTGCCAATCGGCGGTATACAAGTTGATCTAATTTATCCACCGGCGATGCGCACTGAGGAAGAAGCTAATCCAGCCTTCGAAGCCAAGCGTTTCCAGCAGTTTTTCATGCAAATGGAACCTTTGCTTAAGCTAGCTGGATATCAATCAACTAGCCTATAATAGCTACCATAATGAAAACGGCGCTTATTGGTTATACCGGTTTTGTTGGCGGCAACCTTGCCGAACAGTATAAGTTTGACGATTTATATAACACCAGCAATATTGATGATATTGACGGCAAAGAGTATGACTTGGTTGTCAGCGCGGCTACTTATGCCGAAATGTGGCGCATAAACCAAGACCCGGAAGGCGATTTAGCACAGATTGACGCCCTGATAGGCCACCTGAAAAAAGTAAAAGCCAAAAAGTTTGTCCTGATATCTACAGTGGGGGTATACAAAAACCCGAATGATGCCAATGAAGATACACCCATTGAAACTGAAGGTCTGACGCCGTATGGAGTAAACCGCTATCATTTGGAACAATTTGTTAATCAAAACTTTGACGCTCTGATTGTTCGTTTGCCCGGGCTGTTTGGCAAGGGAATTAAGAAGAATGTTATTTATGACCTACTTAACAACAATATGGTTGAGAAAATTCACGCCAAAGGCACATATCAATACTACAATCTGGCAAATATCTGGCGCGATATCCAAACAGCCCTTAAAAACAATCTTGAACTAGTCAACTTTGCGACTGAGCCAGTAACAAGTGAAGAAGTTGCTACTAAATGTTTTGGTATGAAGGAATTTAAACAAGCACCAAAAGACATAACTCCAGCTTTTTGGGACATGCACACTAAACACGCCAAATTATTTGGGAATGGGGGCAACTACATTTACGACAAAGAAGCAGCGGTAAGTGATATTAAACAGTTTGTTGACCAGGCTCGTGAGGCTAAAGAATAATGAAGTTAGCAGTATCAAGCATTGCTTGGACAAATGAGGAAGAGCCTGAAGTCGCAGCTTTGTTGCTTAGCCTTGGCGTAAAATATGTGGAAATTGCTCCAACAAAACTATGGGAAGATCCAACCGTTGCGCATGATCAGGCAATCAATGATTACATGAAATTTTGGAGGAAGTACGATATAGAAATTGTCGCTTTCCAATCAATGCTTTTTAGTCATCCAGATTTAAAAATATTTGAAAGCGAAGCAAATCGTAAACAGACACTAAATTACCTTCAGGACTTTATCCGCTTGGCTGGCAAAATGAAGGCTAGGCGTATGGTATTTGGCTCACCCAAAAATCGCCAAAGAGGTGAACTTGACAATGAATCAGCTACTAAAATTGCTAAAGACTTTTTTGATGAGCTAGGCAATACAGCCAAGGAGAATGACGTTTGTTTTTGCATTGAGCCTAACCCGACGGACTATGCCTGCGATTTTGTGACCAATGCTAGCCAAGGTATAGATTTTGTAAAAGCTGTAGGCAACGATGGTTTTGGGCTGCATCTGGATATTGCCGGAATGACACTGGCCAAAGATGATGTGAAGTCTTCCATTGAGTCAGCCAAAGACATACTGAAACATTTTCATATCAGCTCGCCATTTTTAGAACAAGTTGAGGACAGGGCAGATGTTCACCACAAAGAAGCGGCTCTGGCCTTGAAGGATATTGGGTATACCGGCTATGTCTCTATTGAAATGAAACCCGCGGCAGCAGGGGAAAATGTTGCTAGGGTAGAGAAAGCTGTGCGCTTTGCTCAAAAAGTCTATTCCTGATTTTTTGGCTAGTAGTTGATGATTGTGCCGCTGCTGCTCGGGAGTTCAGAAACTGAGACCGGTAGAACTTCATTCAGGTTGTAGCCTAGCCCAACAAATGTGTTCCACGAGCCGATGGCCCGTTTTTCAGAAGTGCCGCCATTATCGTCAATAACATAAATCCCGCCGTTCGCTAAAAGCAAAGTACCTTCGCGGAAAGGCAAATTAGAAATTGCCGGCAGTACAGAATCCGGAGTTGTCGGATTTTTTATTCTACTCCAGCTAAAGCTGTAACTTCCAAAAACATTGCCAGAGGGAATATTTCTTAACTGCCCATTATCAATTATTTGTATGCCCGTGTGCGAGGGGTTGTATATCAGCGTGCCGTCCGGATGTAGATTAGCTGTAGTGATTGGTGTGCCGTCGGCTGAGGGCAGTTCGCTAGGCAACACTTTGATTACTTCATCCAAACTATAGCCCAAACCAACAAAGGCATCCCAGGAATAGAATGGTCGTTTTTCAGCCGCACCAAGCGCGGTAATATCAACCGCGTAAATACCGCCTTGGGATTCTAGCAACGAACCTTCACGGAAGTTACTAAGTGCCGTGTCGGCAGTTAAACGAACATCAGCTACATCCGGTTCTTTAATTTTTGACCAGTCAAAACCTTGGTTGCTAAAGACTGAGCCAGACACGATAGCCCGGCTTTTGCCGCCTTCCACTCGCAACACTCCGGTATGGTTGGAGTTATAAATTAAGATGCCGTCCGGGTGTGGTGTACTCAAATATTTTAAGGCTCCCCAAGAATTCAGCCGGCCATAGCCGTATTGGTCAGTCCGGGTGCTTGTGCCCATGCCGGCCACTTTGTCGGCCGAAACTGTAAGAGCGGTGTTTATCTCTGACGGTGTTAAGTCGGCCAAAACGCCTTTTAGTAAAGCAGCGCTGCCGGCTACTATTGGCGTAGAAATAGACGTGCCGCTGGCCGAGCCGTAAAGTGCCGTTTGGTTAGCTTGCGACCAACTAGTACTGGTAATAGTGCCGCTGCCCGGCGCCATAATATCTAGCTCTGACCCGTAGCTACTAAAACTGGCCCGATTGTCACTTTGATCGGTGGCTCCAACGGCTATGACGTTGGAATATTTGCCAGGGTAAACCATTTGACCGGTAGTATCACAACTGCCTGGATTGCCGCAGTTGCCGGCGGCGGCTACGACTGTCACTCCGGCGGCAACGGCATTATTAATGGCTGTTTCTAAAGTAGGGTCGGGGTCGGGACTGCCTAGGCTCATGCTGATTACTTTGGCGCCTTGGGCCACGGCATAGTTAACAGCTGCCGTAACGTCTTCTGTAAAGCCGCTGCCGTTGTCGCTTAAGGCTTGAAGGGGCAATATCTTAGAGCCCCAATTGACGGAAGCCACACCTTTTGAATTATTGCCGGTGGCGCCAAGCAAGCCAGAAGTTATGGAACCGTGGTTGACACTCGAGCCAGAGGAGCTGGTGCTGCCGGCAATCGGATTGTTGTCGCCTTGAGCAAAATCCCAGCCCCGCCAGTCATCAATCTTGCCATTGCCATCATCATCAATACCGTTGGTTTCTTTGCCGGAGCCAGACTCGCCGCTGTTTATTGCCCAGCGCCCGGACAAATCCTCGTGGCTTAGGGCAAAGCCAGTATCAATTATGGCAATTGTTACGGAACTGGAACCAGTGCTGATATCCCAAGCAGTGGGAGCAGCAATAGTATTGGTATACCACTGCGGATAAGTTGGATCATTGGGCGTCAGCATGGCCTTATACTCACGCCGCGGCGCAACGCTTGTACCGTCAGCAGACTTTAGCTCATTATTGGGCACCGGGACTACATAGGTGTTGTTTTGGTCTGATGACGGTTTTAAATCAGACTCATTAAGGTTATTAGATTTAAGAAAATCCTGTTTAGCTTGGTCATTTGGGAAACTTACCAAGCTTTGTGGAGCCGGTGGATTTTTCGGCGCCGTGGTGGTCGGCTTTTTAACAAAATAGTTGTGGGCAAACAGCGCAATTATTACTGCCCACAAGACACCAATAAGCCACCAGCCCCGGCGGCCCAAATTTATTGTGGGGAGAGGGAGTTTCATTCTGTTTGAAGTAGGTTCAGAAGGTACTGGCCATAGCCACTTTTTTGCAGCGGTTCGGCTAACTTGGTCAACTGCTCAGTTGTAATAAAGTCTTGGCGGAAAGCAATTTCTTCCGGGCAGCCAATCTTAAAGCCGGTGCGTTTTTCTACCACCCGGATGTATTCCGAAGCATCATTCATAGATTCAAAAGTACCAGTGTCCAGCCAAGCCGTACCGCGCGCCATAATCTGGGCCTTGAGCTTGCCTCGTTTCAAATATTCGTCGTTAACGGCAGTGATTTCCAGCTCACCACGGTCGCTCGGTTTAATGTTCTTGGCAATCTCAACTACATCATTGTCGTAGAAGTATAGGCCAACAACTGCGTAATTGGATTTTGGCACCTCTGGCTTTTCTTCAATTGATATAGCCTTTTGGTTGGCGTCAAATTCCACGACGCCATAGCGTGCTGGGTCGGCTACGCGGTAGGCAAAGACCATGCCACCGTCTGGGTCAGTACACTCACGCAAGCTATTACCAAAGCCCGGACCATAGAAAATATTGTCGCCTAAAATCAAGGCAACTTTGTCCTGGCCTATGAATTCCTCGCCAATAATAAAAGCCTGCGCCAGTCCGTCTGGGCTGGGCTGGACGGCGTACTGCAAGTTAATGCCCCAGTCTTTGCCGTCGCCGAGCAAGTTTTGGAATTGAACTTGTTCATGTGGAGTGGTGATGATCAGAATGTCTTTAATGCCAGCCAACATCAATGTAGACAGCGGGTAGTAAATCATTGGCTTGTCGTAAATTGGGATCAGCTGTTTGGAAATACCCTTAGTAATCGGGTACAGTCGTGTTCCGGCGCCGCCGGCTAAGATAATACCTTTCATGAATTCAGTTCCTTCTGGATGTAATCCTTTAAATCCTCGCGCCAATCACGTGGCACAAAACCTGCCGCTTTAATTTTACTTAAATCTAAGCTACTTTGTAATGGCCTTGGTGCGGCCTCAGGCTTGTCCTTAAAATATTCCGCGGTTGTCGTGTCTGTAACGGTGTTAGGCAATCCGGCATCCTTAAAAATCTCCCGCGTAATATCTGCCCAAGAAGCGGGCTCACCATCGTTACTGACATTATAAGTTCCATAGGCCGCATTGCTTGAAAGCAAATGATCAATGGCTTCTACTAATACGCTTGTGAAAGTCAGCCGGCCAATTTGGTCACCAACCACAGTAGGGTTAATGCCTTTTTGCCCTAGCTCTAACATGGTACGGACAAAGTTTTTGCCGTCGCCAATCACCCAAGACGTACGCAGGATGTAGTGTTTTGGAGCTGTAGCAATTGCCTTGTCGCCGTCAGCTTTTGTTGAGCCATAAATGCTCAAAGGACTGAACGGCTCATCCTCGGTGTGGGGAACTTTACTGCCATCAAAAACGTAATCGGTAGAAATATGAACAATTGTCACGTCGTGCTTAACGCAGGCGTCAGCTAAATTCTTAGGCGCAACCGCGTTGGCTTGTTTGGCGGCAAGTTGGCCCTCGGCTGACTCGGCACCATCAACATTGGTATATGCTGCGGCATTCAAGATTACTTTTATCCCATTCCAGTCATAGTTTTCTACACTGGCTGCGTCGCTGATGTTCAGCTCATCAATATCTACAGCTCTGGCGCCCGGGTATTTGGCTTGCAGCGCTTTGCCTAGCTGCCCATTGGCTCCAACAATCAATATCTCGCTGTCTGTCATTTATAACTCCATCGCTTTAACGTCTTTTAGCAGTGGGTGGGCGGCATCCTTCTCAGAAACAATAGCTTTGTCTTTGCCAATCGGCCAATTAATACCAAGCGCCGGGTCAAATAAATTAACAAAAGTGTATTTGGCATCTGGCGACCAATGCTCATTAACCAAGTAAGTATAAGTAACATTTGGCTCCAGTGTTTGGTAGGCGTTAGCTACGCCGCGGGGCACAAATACGGCCTTCTCTGGCGTAATTTCCAGAGTTAAGACTTTGCCAAAACTTTCGCCAGCTCTAAGGTCTACCCAAGCTCCAAAGATTTTGCCGTTAGCGACGGAAATATATTTCTCCCAGGGTTCGGCGTGTAAGCCGCGCGTAACCCCAACTTCAGCATTGAAAGAGAAGTTGTTTTGAACTACCTCAAAATGTGGCAATCCCAAGGCTTCCATTTTCTCGCGCTGGTAGTTTTCTTTAAACCAGCCGCGGTTGTCTCCATGTAGAACTAGGTCAATTTCATAAAACCCTGGAATGGCTGTTTCCCGGACCGCTAAATCTGCTGACATTAGGAGACATCCTTTTTCATAAATTTAGGTACATAAAACTTTTCCATGTAGGGCTGCCACCAGGCTTCATTGTCTTGATACCATTTGATCGTCTGCCTTAGACCTTCTTCAAATGTCACACTAGGCTCATAGCCAAGTTCGGTTTTTAGCTTAGTGTAATCAATGGCGTAGCGCCGGTCGTGGCCAGGTCTGTCGGTCACAAATTTTTTAAGGCTTTCTGGCTTGCCAAGAATTTTCAGTACAGCGTTGGCAATTTGGACGCCGTTTTCTTCCTGGCCGCCGCCAATACAATAAGTCTCGCCGGCTTTGCCTTTATGAAGAATCAAATCAATCGCCCGGCAATGGTCTAATACAAAAAGATAATCCCTAACGCTCTTGCCGTCGCCGTAGATAGTCAGCGGCTTGTCGTGCAGTGCCATCAGTGTAAAAACGGGCACAATATTTTCCGGGACTTGGTAGGGGCCGTAGTTGTTGGAACAGTTACTAATGGTGACATCCAAACCATAAGTATGGAAATAAGACCGCACAAGGTGGTCGCTGGCGGCCTTGGTGGCAGAGTAGGGGCTGCGCGGGTCGTACGGAGTCGATTCGTTAAATTTGCTGTCGTCGTCCAACTCTAGGCTGCCAAAGACTTCGTCGGTTGAGACGTGATGGAAGCGTTCAACTTTAAAGTCGCGGCTGAGCCTTAATAAAATGTTGGTCGCAAGCACGTTGCTGCTAACAAAGTTATCAGGGTCTTCAATTGATCTATCAACATTAGTCTCGGCCGCAAAGTGAACTACATAATCCACTCCCTCCTCAAAAATCGGTTTTAGCTTGGGTTCTTCTATTAGGTCAAACTCGTGGAATTCAATATCACTGCGGACGCTTGCCAGGTTTTCAATATTGCCTTGCTGGTTTAGTTTATCAACCACGACAATTTTGTAGTCAGGATAATGCTGGCGCAAATAATGAACAAAATTAGAGCCAATAAATCCAGCGCCGCCAGTAACAAGTATTTTCATCTAACTCTAGTATATCAGTGAATTAACAGATTACTTAGGAAATAAATTTAGCTGAATATTGTTGGATTGAGTCCTGAATTGCTTGAGCTTGGCTATCAATATCTGCTTTTGTTGCTCCCAGCCCTCTTTCGTCAACCTCGGCCCAATGCTGAGTGTAGAACTTAATGATTGGCTCAGTACCAGAGGGACGAGCAGTTACTCTTGTCAAACCGTCTTTGCTAAGTATAAAAGTCATCTGGTCACCAGTAGCGGCTGCTATGTAATTTTCTGGCTTTTTTAATTCATCAGGGAGTAAATCAATAATTTCAAGAACCGGAAGGCCGGCCAATTCTTTAGGTGGCTTAGCACGCAGGCCCAGCATAGTAGTTACTATTCTATCTTTACCAACCCGGCCTTTCCCAAGTTCGGCCGGCAGGAGCAAGTTTTTGTAATACCCAAGTTCTTCATAAATATTATTTAGGTAATCACCAACCGTCTGGTCTTTGTCTTTGAGTGTTGAGGATAGCTCGCCCATTAGCATTGCCGCTACAGCGGCATCTTTGTCACGCGCATAGTCGCCGCGTAAGTAACCAAGGCTTTCCTCGGCCGCAAAAGCAAAATCTTCAGAGTCATCCAGCTTGGTAATAATTTCACCAATGAACTTGAAACCTACGAGTAGGTCATCAACAGCTTTGGCATTAAAGTGCTTAGCGACCTTAGATATTAAAGAACTGGTAACGTACGTTTCAATAACTAAGTTGCTTGGTCTTAGCTTTTTCTGATCACGAAGGCTTGAAAGAACGTAGTAGGTAAGGGCTATGCCTACTTCGTTGCCGCTCAGCTGGCGCATTTTGTTGCTGGCTAAATTTTCTTTTACAGCAACACCAACGCGGTCGGCATCTGGGTCAGACATTATTGCCAAATCTGCACCAATTTTCTCGGCCAGCGCCATTGGCATTTTCATAACTTCTGGAAACTCAGGATTAATAAGGTCGCCGTGCGCCGTCGGGAAGTTTTCGTCTGGCCTTTCTTGCTCCGGCACAACGGATACATCAAATCCTTTATGTTGTAGAACCGGCAGAACATTAGTCAAACCAGCTCCGTGCATTGGACTAAAAGCAATCTTTGCGGAGTGAGCCTGACGCAACGCTTGTTTTTCTACGGCCTTGAAGTATTCATCGTCAATTTCTTTGCCAACCTCATGAACCCAGCCGTCCTTGACGGCATCATTAAATGGCATGCGTTTAATATCTGTGACGTTTGTAACTAGTGTCATAAATTTTTGATCAAGCGGCGGCACAACTTGGCCACCATCAGACCAGTAAAACTTGAAGCCGTTATCAGTGCGAGGGTTGTGCGATGCAGTAAGCTGAACTCCAGCCGTTACTTTTAGATGTCGCACGGCAAACGAAAGCTCAGGTGTCGCTCTATAAGAACTAAATAGATAAGAATTAATTCCGTTGGCCGCAAAAACCTCACAACATCTTTCTGCGAATTCCCGCGAGAATTTTCTTACCTCGTGTCCAATAACAATTCCACCTTTTACGGCCTCAGGGCCGAACCCATGCATAAAATTTGAAAGTGCTTGAGCTGCCTCACCAATTGTCCGCGTGTTTATACGGTTTGGTCCAGCCCCGACTGGCCCCCTAATACCACCAGTACCCACGCGCACCCGAGAGTAGAAAGAGTCATCTAGTAACTCCCAATTTTCATCATCAATCAGTTTGCCAATTTCTTCATGGAAATCGGAAAAGGCTTCGTTTTCTAGCCAAAGCTTTAAATTAGTAACTGCTTCATCTGACAAAAGGTTTTGTTGTTTAGCGTGGGCGATTAGGTCGCGGTGGATGTCCTTCAAATTTTTCTCCTTTTGACATACTTATTATAAACATAGTTTTTGGTAAGTCGTTCATACTAAATCTGATATCATAAACGAGCAGTAAATTTGAGGAACCAAGTGAAAATAGTAATTATCAGCGGTTATTTTAATCCTTTGCACGGTGGTCATCTAGATATGGTGGAGGCTGCCAAAAAGCTAGGAGATAAACTACTGGTTGTCGTGAATAACGATAAGGCCCAGCACATCAAGAAGGGTAAAATAATCCTTGATGAACAGAACAGGGTGCGTCTTGTAAAAGCCTTGCGTGACGTTGATGAAGTCGTTTTGTCGATTGATGAAGACCTGGGGCAGGCTAAGACACTTAGGAAAATCAGAGGAATGTATCCTAATGACAAGCTAATTTTTGCTAATGGCGGTGACAGGGATCCAAGCAAGCATGCTCTTCCGGAAAACGAAATGCAGTCCTGCGTTGATTGTGATATTGAAACGGTCTTTGGTGTTGGCAGTCATGAATACGAGAAAAGAGATAGCTCCTCGCGTATTAATCAGGCCACCGGCCACGAAGTAGAGTAACCGCTATAAATTAGCTATATAGTTTTTGAAGTTGCCCTGGAAATGCTCGGCCGAGAATTTTTCTGCCTGCATGCGAATATCTTTGCTGTTAAAGTCATTTGGTTTGAACTGCTGCAGAGTTTCCGCTAAAGACTCGGCCGAAGGCTTGTTGAAAAATAACCCGGTTTGACCCTCAACCATATAGTCCAGCGCGCCGCCGGCTTTATAAGCAATCACTGGCGTGCCGGCGGCCATGGCTTCCACAGGTATAATGCCAAAATCATCCAGGCCCGGGAAAATAAAGGCTTGGGCAGATTGAATCAAACTAACCATTTGCTTGTCGCTAACATTATTCATAAACATTACGCTTGGACCAGCCAGGTTGCGCAAGCGCTGATTGTCAGGACCATCGCCAGCCACAGTTAGTGGCAGATCCAATTGAGAACAAGCCTTAACAGCCAGGTCAAACCGTTTGTAGGGCGTTTGCCGCCCCGCAACCAAAAAACCACGGCGTGATTGTGGTTTTTGAATCGGTTTAAATCGTTCAATATCCACTGGCGGATGAATAAGCGCTGCTTCTCGCCCATAGTATTTTTTGATTTCATTTTGGATGTGGGTAGAAATTGCCACAATATGATCTGGCCGCTGAGCGGCCTTTTTGTCCCAGCGCCGCAGTGGGCCAACTAGGACTTTTAATCCAAACCGTGCCAACCAATCTAATTTTCCAAACCCTGGATTTTTCAGGTACTGCTCGTAGCGGCTCCAGTAATAATGGGTCGGCGCCCAGCAATAGTTAACATGTATAGTATTTGGCCCGGTTTTTACGGCTTTGGCCTCAGCGCTGCCGCAGGAAATTACCAAATCGTATGCACTTAGATCCAGGCGGCTAAAGCTCCAAGCCCTCAGCACTGGCAAGAATTTCTTGAGACCTTTGGGCAAATGCTGCAGCCAGGTGGTGCGGACATCTGCCCGCTTGAACCAGCTAATTTTATCTGGCGCGTATTGCGAAGTATAAATTGGCGCTGGTGGAAACATTTTATGCAGTTCCAAAATTACGCGTTCGGCGCCGCCAATGCCCGTAAGCCAATCACAGACGATAGCAACTTTAGGAGCGGCTTTAATGTCCATGATTTAACCGCGGGTAATCAATGCCCTAAAGGTCTTAAGTATAATTGTGATATCTAGCCAAAACGTCCAGTTCTGGATGTAATACAAATCTAACTTGCGACGTTCATCAACGGTAATTTCCCGACGGCCGGAAACCTGAGCCAAGCCCGTAATACCGCTTTTGACACTTAAGATATGGTGTTTAGCCTCCGCTATATTTATCTCCTCGGGTACCAAAGCTCTTGGACCAACCAGGCTCAGATCTCCTTTAAACACATTAATTAGCTGTGGCAGTTCATCAAGACTGGTTTTGCGCAGCAGCCGCCCTAGGAGCGTAAAGCGCGGATCATGCGGCAGGTAATCGCCGTTCTCCCGGTATAACTTTAGAAGGTCTGGCCGGCCCATTAGCTTAAAGCCGCGCTCCGGCGAGCAAGTGTATTTGCGTTTAGTGGTGCGGAATTTGTAGATCTTAAAAGGTGTGCCAAAGCGTGTTAGGCGCCGCTGGCGGAAAATAATTTTACCGGGGCTAAAGATAATAATCAGCAGACTAATAAGTACGAACAATGGCGACAATATAACGAGGGCTAAACTGGACACAATAATATCAAAAACGCGTTTGGCAACCCGGCCCCAACCAAGCAGTGGGGTTTGGTGGACGGCAATTACTGGGATGGCCGAACGAAATAGCTCAACGTCAATATTACCCACAAATAACTCGGTGTTTCCCGGGATAAAGCGGTAAGCCACGTGATTCTCCTGAGCGTACGTTAGGACAGAGTTGTTTTTTTCGGGCGTACTATAAAGCTCAGTCTGAATAATGCTATGCAAGGTTTTGTCCTTCAAGGCCTTTGTGGCTCCCTCAAAAGTTTTATAAACTGGCACATGGGTGAGCCAACGATTTGTTCCGACCACACCTACAACCTTATAACCGGAAGAAGACTCCCGAAAGGCCTCAATCAGCTCATTGCTAACTGAGGTATCGCCAACAATTAAAGTACGGGTCAGCCCAATGCCATAACTGAAAAGTATCGACCGGACCATGCGGGCAATATTGCGGAAAAGAACTACAAAGACTAGCGCCAGACCAAAGCCGTAAAGCGGCACTAGACGAGCCGGGAAAATAGCCCGCGGCAATACAAAATCTATAAAAACTACAAATAGCAGACCAATAAACGATCCGACAATTAGCCGGCCTAGCTCTGCAAAGCGCTTCTCGTAAATAGAAGTATTGTAGAGACCGAGTAGAGCAAAAATAATAATCCAAAATGGTAGTAAGGTTAGGAAAACCCCTAAGTAGGTTACGGCTGGGATTGCTTCTACTAGTGGTCGGGCATCCAGAGTTACGCGGAGTACGTATGCACCGCCAAAAGCAGCAGTTAAGGCTAGAAAATCACCTACGACTAGAAAAAAATTATATAAGAGCGAGACGTTGTTCTTCATGAGGGCTATACTAGATTGTAGCATTTATGGGTAAGAAGTTAGACAACCACCTAATACAATTAATTAGCTATTTTGTAGCAGCGATTTTGGTTTTTTTGCCATTTCACACGCTTTTGACCACCTGGGTGGGATCAAACTATGGCCACCTTGATCTTTTTAGAATCTGGAAGGAACTGTTATTAATCCCAATTAGCTTGGTCGCGCTGTTACTAGTACTAAAAGACAAGAAGTGGCGTTTGTCCGTTTTTGGCAATCTTATTATTAAACTAATTATTGCTTACGCTGGGCTTAATTTAGCACTTGGAGCGGTGGCTTTTAAAAGGCATGACGTCAATGCCAATGCCTTAATTTACGGCCTGTTAAATGGTTTGCGGTTCTTGGTAATCTTTGCCGTTTGTTACGCACTGTCGCTCAAAGACAATTGGCTGAAGGCCCACTGGCAAAAGCTACTACTGCTACCGGCCGCTGCCGTTGTGGTCTTTGGGCTGGTGCAGCATTTTTTGCTACCGGCGGATTTTTTGAGACATTTTGGATACGGCCCGGCAACCATTCCGGCCTATCAAACGGTTGATTTACGGCCAAACTTTGTTCGCCTGCAAGCCACCTTACGTGGACCCAATCCACTTGGAGCCTACCTAGTCCTAGTTCTGTCGGCGCTGGCAGTTACCTGGCAAAAGGTCAAAAGCCGGCGGCTAATTGCCGTTGCTGGGCTTCTTGCCTGCATAACCTTGTTCTTCACTTACTCGCGTAGTGCCTATATTGGTCTGGGCATTAGCCTGCTATGTTTAGCTTGGCTGGCTTTGCCAAGCCGATTGCGCCCTTGGTTACTAACCGGGTTTGCGGTAATTGCGATTGTCGGCGCTGGTAGCTTACTGGCGCTTAGAAACAATGACCGTTTCCAGAACGTGGTTTTTCATAGTAGTGAAAAGTCTACGTCTTCGACTAGCTCTAACTCGGATAGAGCATCGGCCCTGGAACATGCTGTGAAGGACGTTGCTAACGAACCTTTGGGCCGTGGCCCGGGCACGGCTGGGCCGGCATCAGTGAGAAACGATAACCGAGTCAGGATTGCCGAGAACTACTTTTTGCAGGTCGGCCAAGAAAGCGGCGTGCTGGGGCTCGGTTTATTCATTGGTATAAATGCACTCGTTGGCCTGGGGCTTTATAAACGAAGAAGTGACCCATTGGCCCTTGCACTATTAGCAAGCTTGGCCGGACTGACATTTATTAATTTGGTATCGCACGCCTGGGCGGATGATACCCTAGCTCTGTTGTGGTGGCCGTTAGCTGGACTAGCACTAGGTACAAATCAGTCTCAAAAACCAAAAAGCTAATGTATACTAAATACGAACAAGCAATATGAAAAAAAAATCCAAGCGCGAAGCCAAACGCATAACCGAATACCTAATTAGCGGCGGCGCTTATTTTTGGACGGGCTACTTAGTATTTTTTGCGTTAGACAAGGGCCTGCACTGGAGCTTGTGGTGGGTCAAACTAAGCGCCAACATTAGTGGCTGGACAATTAATTATTTACTCCAACGCTACTGGGTGTTCAAAAATCCTAACCTCAAAAAGCACCAAACGGAAGTCACTAGCCGTTATATTTTTATCACCTTAGTTGATTTTGTGATTGATTACTTTATTGTTTTGACTCTAAAAACGGCTGGCCTAACACCTTACCTAGGGCAGTTTGTGTCATCCGGTTTCTTTACCGTTTGGAACTACCTTTGGTATAGGTTTTGGGTGTTCCCGGAAAAACTTAAAGGCAGACCAGTCCGTTTGGGCGTCAAACGAGCCCTAACTCATCGGCCGCATGGTCATAGCGCCTACCGCACGAAAGTTTAATATGGAAGATAAAATCCGCCCGACAAAAAAACAAAAAGAACTACTGACCTTTATAGAAGGTTTCATTGCCGAGCATGGCTATAGCCCAAGTTACCGCGAGATTATGGCCGGTTTGGACTACACCTCAGTCGCCACGGTTGCACTGCACGTTAACAACCTGATAAAACGTGGCCATTTGCGTAAACGTGACCGTTCGGCCCGATCGCTGGAGGTCGTCAAGCTAGGTGAAAAACCATCCCTGCAAACTAACCAGGTCAAACCGGGTGAGGAAAAATGGTTGGTAGAAAAGGTAGACTATTTTTTTAAAGCCGCCGAGCAGGCCAAGCCCTTAACGAGCGCCAAACTAGATGAACTTTATGTGTTAATTGGCGGACTCAAGGTGCTGGGTATGGATGGAGCCGCCCAATCGTTCTTCCCGCGGCTAACAGAATTAAAGAAGCACACAAAGTAGCAAAAACTACTACATGTAGCGTGAGCAGCATGGAGTATACTACTAGTACTTAACAAAACAGATAGCTGGAAGTAGGTGTAATTCCTACACTGTGCCGCAACGGTAAAAGTCCGATACAGCTACACATAAGTCTCCCGAGCAGGAGCGTGAATATTGATTCAAGGCCTGCTTTAGAGAAAGCAGGTTTTTTAGTGGATCAACAAACTGGCGTTGAGCAACTCAGCCAGCCTTCAGTGCACGAAGGTATTTTAGCGGCATCCGAGTTTATCGAAAGAGCGGAAATTCAGGAGCAGGCAGTTTGGCTGATTGCTCACAGACAAGAGCTGCCGGCAGTAGAGGTAAAAATGCCGGAACATAGGGACAATGCCAGGACGCTGCTTATGGAGGCAATGACTGCCTCCGGGCACTTATCACGTGTGGAGCTAGAAGGCACAGTGGAAGAAATTAACGCTCAAGTGTTAGCCCGTTTGCTAAATGGTTGGAACGATGAATTGCCCGAACATGAAAAACAACGACGGTTTGGCGATATATGCAATGAGCTGGTGAAACAAAGGGTGTTCAACGCTGTAGTTTGCAATGAACTGCCTGAGGATACGGAAATTGTTGAAATATTGGACTACCCAGAGCCACTTAAAGGCCATAAGCTGGGATACCGCGATGCAAATAAGAAAGGCATGATTAGTTCTACCTACTTGCGTGTAAACGAAGACGGAAACTATACCCGAATTATTGAACAGGTCAGTCGTAGCAACGGCACTTGGAAAAGCAGCATTAGATTTTTAGATGCTTGCAACATTAACACGAGTAGCAAGGCCGCTGACATCGCCGTGCAAGAAGCGCCGCTTATTTATGCCAGACGTGATTATGCTGATGGGGTGGTAAATATTATGAGATTTCTAGACAAGTATAGCGGCGCCCATGTCCGCTATGGCGACAGCGGCGAGCGAGCAGCAAGAAGCATTCCTTATGAACTATTGCGAGAAGAATCCTCACGGCGAGAATCTGAAATTGAATGTTATATTGACGAGCTAGCTATATATGAAGAACAACTAGACCGCTGGGTCGAAGAAGGAAAAATGAACTATGAGGAACGTCAAAACATGTTGGGGCAACAGGTCAGTATCATCCTGAACACCATCTG